>JAOUJW010000028.1 GCA_029882975.1 Gammaproteobacteria bacterium | reverse complement strand
AGGTGGATTCAATCGGGTTGCTGGTACGTATGTGTGGCCAATGTTCGGCAGGAAAATCATAAAACGTTAGCAAAGATTTTCGGTCCTTAACCAAACAATCCACCGCTTTTGGGTATTTGGCTTGATATGCATATTCCGGCCAAAATGAACACCGATTCCGGACGAAGATGAACACAAATTCCGGGGCAACATGAACACCCGGTTTTCCAACGCATCGGCCAGGGATGTTTTTAACCCAGGTGTTCATCTTGGGTCAAGTTGTCGGTGATTTTGCGCATGGATTCCCCTTTGAGCTGCAGGCGATGCGCATTGTGCATCAGTCGGTCAAGAATGGCGTCCGCCAGGGTATTATCGCCGATGGTGGCGTACCACTGGTCGGTGGGCAACTGGCTGAGCACCATGGTGGAGGTGCTGCCATGGCGGTCGTCCATAATCTCCATCATGTCATTGCGCTGTGCGGCACTCAGGGGCTCTATACCCCAGTCATCAATGATCAATAGCTGGGTTTTAGCCAGATTCTTGAGCCACTTGTGGTAACTGCCATCGGCTTTGGCTTGGGTTAGCGATAACATCAGCCGTGAGAGTCTGAAGTATCGTGTACTGAAACCAAGGCGACAGGCCGCATGCCCCAGAGCACAGCCCAGATAGGTCTTACCGCAACCACAGGCGCCGGTAATCAAAAGATTCTGAGCCTTGCTAATCCAAGCCCCTTGAGCCAGTTGCGCTACCTGGGCTGATTTGAGGTTGCGTGTAGGCCGATAATCTAGATCCGTGATGTCGGCGTTAAGCCTGAAGTGCGCCTGATGGATCAAGCGTGTTTTCTTTCGCTGTTCACGAACCAGATGTTCCGGAACGTGTCAACCTCATATGTACAGTTATTTATTAATTAACATCTATTTACCACTCACATAACCGGCGGCAGTCAATGTCGGAAAGTTCACCTGATCACTTATTGGTACATTGACGCCGTCTTCTACGGCAATAGGGTTTATAGCAACGAATTCAGGTGGTAACTTTACGCCGGGGCGCCCCTGAACAAAACGCTCTGGATGTTCTTTGAAGTATCCGTCGAGTGTTTTCTGTTTGTGCTTTGCCACTTCATGGCAACGACCCGTAAATACCTGTTCAGGTGTGAAACCAGACAAACCGCTATGATGATGTTTGAAATTATACCACTGGAAATATTCTTCGCACCATTGCCGAGCATGGGCGATGTTCTCGAAGCGACCTGGATAATCGGGCTGATACTTCTGTGTTTTGAACTGACTTTCGCTATACGGATTATCATTGCTCACTCGCGGCCGACTATGGCTGCACGTAACATCCAACTCTGTCATATTCTCCAGGTAACCGTGAGCAGTCATGGGGGTCCCACGATCCTGATGTACAGTAAGTTGGCCCGGTGCAATGCGATAGCGCGTAATGGCCTCGCTCATCAATTGCTTGGATAAAGCACTGTTTTCTTTCTTCGAGATCATCCAGGCAACCACAAATCGGCTAAACAAGTCCAACACCACGTACAAAGACAAATAGACGCCCCGACGGTGAAGAGGCAGCTTGGTGATATCCCAGGTCCATACTTCATTAGGGGCTACCGCTAATAGTCGAGGGATGGCATGATGCTGGGCTGGACGTTGGCAGCGACGCTCGCCATTTTCACCTTGTTTTCGTAGTAATCTATGCATGGTGCTGATTGAGCACAGGTATTTATCTTCCTCCAGCAGGCGTTGGTAAACCTCAGCCGGTGGCTGATCACGATAGGTTTCACTGTGCAGAGTCTCAATCACGTGTGTGCACTCTTGTTCGCTCAGTGCCCGAGGTTGCACGGCTGCTTTGCGAGATCGTCCGGACGGGGGATTATCCCCTCGTTTGCGTCTCGCATAGACGCTGCTACGATTGAGTAATAGTGCTTCACAAGCAATACTCAACGGTAATCTATCAGGGCGTTGCTCTATGACCATCTTCATGCATCGCTCCCATTGCGTAAACGATCGAGCATCGATAAGGCTTTTTTTTGAAGATCCAGGCAATCGTTTGCCACTTCAAGCTTACGGGTCAATTTCTCATTTTCCTTGGTGAGTTGCTCGATCTGGCGTTGCTCCGGCGTTTTAGACGCCACAGGGCCGGGTGTGCTTTTACTGAGCCCATCAACTCCATGCTCCGCGTACTCCCGACGCCAGTCCGCTAGTTGATTGCTGTATAGTTTTTCACGGCGTAACATGGCTCCCAGTTCCCCGTGTTTGCACGCATTGGCCTCAGCAATAATGCGTAATTTGTATTCAGGTGGAAATCGACGGCGCGTGCGCTTTTCCAATGATGGCTCTGGTGTAATTTGATTATTGGGTAGTACTGGTGTTGATTTTGGCATCCTACTCTTCCTGGTTTTATGGCCCTTAAATATATGTTATCTCATACGGTGACTGTATGACACCAGGTTGACACAAAGGGGTTCCTGGTCCAGCAATAGCTGTATGCGCTCGATAAAGGACAAAGACTCATAGGTGCCGATGTGCTCCAGTTGATTTTGCAGAGCGCTTGCCATACCGCCCAGTTTAAGTTCACGTAGTTGGTTCAGTGTTTGTTGTGTCATGCTTATCTCCTTTTGTTGTTGACGGTGTTTTAGTGAAAGCTCTTAGGGCCACGGATGTTTTCGTGATCCTGCGGTAACGGCGTATTGCTTGCATCCATAGGATCGGGCAAGCGGTCGAGATTGGACTGCAACAGGGATTTGACTTGCTTGAGTTTCCACAGCTGTTGCTGGCGTGCGATCTGGCAGGCGCGCTCCAGACGATGGGCCGGATATTGTCGACTGAGGTTAAGTAGGCCCAGACAAACTCGATAAGCCTGTTCGGGGTGTTGTCTGCTCTGAAGTTGTGTAGTGACCCAGTACAACACGTCAGGTCCTATATCCTTGGCCCAGTTCTTGAGACGGCCCGGGCTCCATTGGTGCTGTTTGCGGTGGCGTTCGGGCATATGAGCGGCCTGGGTCGTAGTGCCCGCCCGACGGCTGCGTGGGTGTGAAGCGACTTGACGTTGTTTAAAGTACACACTGACAAGGGTATCACTGGCATGCAGTTCCAAAGTCTCGCCCACGTATTGATGAGGAACCGAGTACAGGTGCTTTTGATAACTGACGTGGTAGTCGATGTTAACCTTCACGGATTTGATATCCACAAACTCATAAGGCAGCTTGGGCAAGGGGCGTAATTGAGGTTGATCCAGTTTCTGGAAAGCCTCAAGACGGTTGCCCGGCAACTGTTTAAAAGGTTTTTTATTCAGCTCATTGAGCAAGGCCCGTATACATTGATTCGCCTCAGCCAGTGAGAAAAAACTATGGTGACGTAACCGAGCCATGATCCAACGTTCCACCACTTGGACGCCCACCTCGGCTTTGGCTTTGTCCTTGGGTTTATACGGACGAGCCGGCATAACCGCCACCTGATAGTGTGAAGCCAGTTGCTGGTAGCAGGGATTAAGTTCCGGTTCATAGCGGCAGGCTTTGTTGACACCGCTGCGCAGATTGTCCGGGACTAACATGTCGGGAGTGCCACCGAAGAACTCGAACATACGTACATGACTGCCCAGCCAGTCGGGCAATGCCTGTGTCCAGGTCGCTTCAGCATAGGTGTAATTGGATGCGCCCAACACACCCACAAATACAGCCGCCGGTTGGACTTCACCGGTGTAACGGCAAATAATGGGCAAGGTGGGACCGCAGTAGTCAATGAAACACTTTTCACCGGCCCGATGGTGCTGGCGCATGGAGCGTTTTTGCAAACCAAACCAGCACCTGTAGCGTTCGCAAAACTGGGAATAGCTGTAACAACGGTTTGGGTGCTGGTGGGTATACTCCTCCCATAGCAATTGCTTGGTGACCCCTTTGCGTTTGAGTTCCTGATGGATGTCGGCCCAGTTGGGAACGACGTAGCGCTGGGAGGTCTGGGTATCGGACTTGGGGTAGAACAGTGCAGCCAAGCGCTCGTCGTTGAGCTCGTCAGGCAAAGGCCAGCTCAGCCCTAACCCCTCTGCTTTGGTGACCAGTTGCTGGCATGCGCCAGTACTGACCTTAGTGCTGGCCTGGATCTGCCGGTAGGAAAGCCCGGCTTGCAGGCGTAATCGTAAGACGTCTCGTATTTTTCGCATTGCAATTCTCTTCATCGCCACGGTAGTGCTCCCCCAAAAGTGAGGAAGGGTACCAAATTATTGAAGAATCAATGCGTTAGAATGGATTCCGGTTCAAAATGAACACTCATTCCGGCAACATGAACACCGATTCCGGAATACCCGGTAAAAGTGTTCATTTTGAACCGGAATGAGTGTTCATTTTGAACCGGAATGAGCGTTCACGTTAAATCGGAATGAGTGTTCATCTTGAACCGGAATGGGTGTTCATGTTCGGCCGGAATATGCACCTATAGAGCCGTATAATTTACCGATAGCCGATAAAGGAAATTACTCTAGATGCCAAAATGCGTAGATCAAGACTTCCCTTGTCAAAATCCCGATTATTTAGATTTCGATAAAATCACGGCTGTGGAGCTCGTCTGCCCACCATCCGCTAGTGATATCGTAAACAAGAGTGCTTTTTGTACTCAAGTCCCTCTTGAAGAATGCTTCCAACTTAAGGATTTAACGCACAAAGACTATTTGAAGGGCTTGAGAAATAAAACTGGCGTTTACCATCTATGGGTTGACTATGATAATTGCGATGATCATGACAATTACACCATGCTTTGTGTTTATGTTGGAAAAGGACTGGCTGAGGGCAGAATCAACGACCATATAAAGAAAAAATGGCCGGAGAAGGAAACATTATATGTCACTTTCTACGAGTGCAATAATAGAATTGCAAAGTACTTAGAGCAATTATTCTTGGATATATATAAATTCTATCTAAATGATTATGAAAATCCTGGAACAAAGAACCTTTTTGCTGTATGGGATAATGAGCGTCATTTGCATGGTACAGAGCTTCACGCTGTAAGCAACCTAAGTAATATCTCTAACCTCGATGACTTATAGAGTATTACCTGCTAACAAGCCGCACGTCCAGATGCAAACTACACTACGCCTCATTTGCAACACTCAGCTTCTACATTAAATGGACTGCCTTTCTTAGGAACAGGGTTTCCATGTAAAAGTCTACCACCGCTGCAATGTATACATATAATTCTTGGGAGTTAATAGCAATGACAAAAACTTATCCAACTTACTAACTCAGCCTGTTTACGACTTTAATAACCAGTTTTCGACTATATTTGGTCAGATTAACAGAAGTGTATTATGCGAACGCCTATTCCACCGTCACCGACTTGGCCAGATTCCGCGGTTGATCCACATCGGTGCCTTTGAGCACGGCCACGTGGTAGGACAACAGTTGCAGAGGGATGGTGTAGATGATGGGTGAAATGCAGTCGTCTACGGGGGCCACGTCCAGGACTTGAACGCCGTCTTCGTCTTGCAGTTCGGCATGGGTGTCGGCAAAGACGATAAGCTGACCGCCGCGGGCGCGGACTTCTTGCAGGTTGGATTTGAGTTTTTCCAGCAGCTCGTTGTTGGGGGCAACGGCGATGACGGGCATGTCCGAGTCCACCAGGGCCAGGGGACCGTGTTTGAGTTCACCGGCCGGGTAGGCTTCAGCGTGGATGTAGGAGATTTCTTTGAGCTTGAGAGCTCCTTCCATGGCCACCGGGTATTGTGCCCCTCTGCCCAGAAACAGGGCGTGGTGTTTTTCAGCGAACTGTTTTGCTAATTCATTAATTTGTCCATCCAGCTGCAGCACTTTGTCCACTTTGGCAGGCAGGCTTTCCAATTGGGCGATGATGTTTTTTTCCTGCTCTTCGCTCATCCCCTGGCGCCGCCCCATGGCGATGACCAATAACATGAGGGCGACTAATTGTGTGGTAAAGGCCTTGGTGGAGGCCACGCCGATTTCCGGGCCGGCCCGGGTCATGAGCACCAGATCCGATTCACGCACTAAGGAGCTTTCCGGTACGTTGCATATGGCCAGGGAATAGCCAAAGCCCAGACGTTTGGCTTCTTTTAACCCTGCCAAGGTATCGGCGGTTTCACCGGATTGAGACAGGGTGACAATGAGCGAATTGCGTCGTACCACGGGTTTGCGGTAGCGGAATTCGCTGGCCACTTCCACGCTACAGGGTACGCCGGCCATGGACTCCAGCCAATAGCGCCCTATAAGTCCGGCGTGATAGCTGGTGCCGCAGGCGATGATGTGTACGCCTTGTACTTCATCAAAAACTTCCGCCGCATTGGCGCCAAAGGACTGTTCCAGCAGTTTGCCGTTATTAACCCGGCCTTGCAGGGTATCGGCCAAAGCACGGGATTGCTCGTGAATTTCCTTGAGCATGTAATGGCGGTACTCGCCTTTTTCTGCCGCGTCTGCGCTGAGTTCACTTTCGGTGATTTCCCGTTGCACTACATTACCCTCACGATCGTAAATAGTGAGGGCGTCTTTGGTCATGTCGGCAATTTCGCCTTCATCCAAAAAGATAAATCGCTGTGTAACAGGTAACAAGGCAGCCACATCAGAGGCAATGAAGTGCTCCCCTATGCCGATACCGATAACCAAGGGGCTGCCCAGGCGTGCTGCCAGTAATCGACCGGGTTCTTTTTTGCTGATGACACCTAAAGCGTAAGCACCTTCGAGTTTTTGCACAGTCAGTTTTACGGCTTCCAGCAAATCCTTACCTTCTTCGATGTGGTGCTGGTAGATTTCGTGCACCACCACTTCGGTGTCGGTTTGGGAGGTAAAGCGGTAACCCTGCTCGGCTTGTTGGCGCCGCATGGCTTCGTGGTTCTCTATAATGCCGTTGTGTACCACCGCCACGGTGTCATTACAGACGTGGGGGTGAGCATTGGGCTCGCTGGGGGCGCCGTGAGTAGCCCAGCGGGTATGGGCGATGCCGCTTTTACCGACCAAAATATCCTTGACGTTTTTTTCCAGCGCAGCGACTTTGCCCTGGGAACGTTTACGTGCGAGCTGTGCGTCCTTGTCGATCACCGCAACACCGGCGGAGTCATAGCCGCGGTATTCCAGCCGTTTCAGGCCTTCGATTAAGATAGGGATAACGTTTCGATCAGCGGCTGCGCCGACAATTCCGCACATAGTTTTATTTCCAATTCAATAAGTTAAGCGATTCTTGTCCTGCAGGGATAAGAGCAAGTATCAATGATACGCAATCTAATAGTGAAGCATATTCTATGGACACTGGCCACCGCTATTTGTTCTTGCTGGGTCGCTTCCAGCCCTTATGAGATTTTTGTTGAGCACGACTCAAGGTCAACTGCTTGGGCGGAGCATCGTGGGTAATCGTCGATCCGGCGCCGACGGTGGCACCCTCACCTATCGTGACCGGAGCCACCAGTTGGGTATCGGAGCCAATAAAGGCGTTGTCTTCTATTACCGTCTGATGTTTATTGGCACCGTCGTAGTTGCAGGTAATGGTGCCCGCACCAATGTTGACGTTGCTGCCCATGGTGGTGTCGCCGATATAACTCAGGTGATTCACTTTGGAGCCCGGACCCAGCTGAGATTTCTTCACTTCCACAAAGTTGCCGATCTTGGCTTTATCCGCCAGCTCCGTTTCCGGGCGCAAGCGCGCAAAGGGGCCAATACTGCAATCATTGCCTATGGTACTGCCTTCCAAGTTGCAGTGGGACAACACGGTCACATTGTTACCAATGTGGCAGTCGCGCAGTTGGCAAAACGGCCCAATACTGACGTTATTACCCAAGGTCACTTTGCCTTCGATGACCACGTCCACATCAATGACCACATCCTGCCCGGCACTGAGTTGCCCCCGTAAATCGAAACGAGCCGGGTCTTTCAGGGTAATGCCTTCCAGCATTAAACGGTCAGCCTGCTGTCGTTGGTAGACCCGCTCCAATTCCGCCAGTTGTAGCTTGTTGTTCACCCCTTCGATTTCGTACAGGGTGGCCGCTTTACAGGTGCGAACCGTGACACCTTCTTTAACCGCCATGGCAATGATATCGGTAAGATAGTACTCACCTTGGGCATTGTTGTTTTCCAAGCGCTTGAGCCATCGCTTGAGCAAGTCGCCTTTTACCGCCAGCATGCCCGTGTTGATTTCCTTTATTTGCAACTGTTCCACCGTTGCATCTTTTTGTTCCACAATGCTTTGCACCTGGCCACTCACATCGCGAACAATGCGGCCGTAACCGGAGGGATTGGGCAAAGTAGCGGTCAGCAGTGACATTTGTTCGTCGCTAACATTCTTAATGAGTTCACTGAGAGTTTTTGGCGTGATTAACGGTACATCACCGTATAGCACCAGAACAGTATCAGCGTTCTGTATATGGGGGGTGGCTTGGTCCACCGCATGCCCGGTACCCAACTGCTCTGCCTGCAATACCCATTGCACCGGCAGATGGGACAGCTGTTTCGGTACCAGTTCGCCGCCGTGACCATAAACCACAAAACAGGAGGAAGCGTTCAAGCCCATGGCTGTGTCCACGACATGCTCCAGCATGGGCTTGGCGCCCAGTTCGTGCAGCACTTTGGGCAAAGCGGATTTCATCCGGGTGCCCTGCCCGGCCGCCAAAATGATTACCGATAAGTCACTCATATTTGAACACCATAGCTTCGACCGTATTCCAGCTCGGTTAATTGTAGCGCACCCAACTGACGGCCGAATAGTTTTTAGTTACTCCACTGACACAGTACTAAAAAAGGGCGGTAAGACCGCCCTTTAATACAATAGAACAACTGTCGACACTGCCTGTACTAGCGTCCCAGTTTTTTCTTGATACGCTTGAGGGTTTGGATCTGGGCGATGGCTTCGGCCAGTTCCGCTTCCGCTGTCGCGTAATCGATGTCGTCTTTGCGATCTGCCAATTGTTTCTCAGCGCGCTCTTTGGCGGCAATGGCTGCCGCTTCGTCGATGTCATCCGCCCGCAGGGCTGTGTCCGCCAGAACGGTCACGCCTTGAGGCAGGATTTCCAACATGCCGCCGGAAACATAATAGGTCAGTTCCTCATCCGCAGGGGTGATTACCCTGACTTCTCCCGGTTTGATCTTGGTGAGAAGTGGTGCATGCCGTGGCATGATACCCACTTCACCCATGATGGCCGGAGCAAACAACATTGTCGCCTGACCGGAAAATATTTCCTCTTCAGCACTTACAATGTCCACATGCATAGTCATCGCCATTAACTCTCTCCGATTATCCGATTACCGCTTATCCGGCCTAGAAGGATTTAGCACGCTCCACGGCTTCGTCAATGCTGCCAACCATGTAAAAAGCCTGTTCGGGCAGGTGGTCGTACTGACCGTCTACAATGCCTTTAAAGCCTTCGATGGTGTCTTTCATGGAAACGAACTTACCGGGAGAGCCGGTGAATACCTCAGCGACGAAGAAAGGCTGAGACAGGAATCGCTGGATCTTACGAGCTCGGGCAACGATCAGCTTGTCTTCTTCGGACAACTCATCCATACCCAGAATAGCGATAATATCTTTCAGCTCTTTATAACGCTGCAGAGTACCCTGTACGGCACGTGCCACATCGTAGTGTTCCTGGCCGATGACCAGCGGGTCCAACTGACGGCTGGTAGAATCCAACGGATCTACCGCAGGATATATGCCCAACTCTGCGATTTGTCGCGACAGTACCACGGTCGCATCCAAGTGAGCGAAGGTGGTGGCCGGAGACGGGTCGGTCAAGTCATCCGCCGGTACGTATACCGCCTGAATAGAAGTGATAGATCCGGTCTTGGTGGAAGTGATTCGCTCTTGCAAAGCGCCCATTTCTTCCGCCAGAGTAGGCTGATAACCTACCGCAGAAGGCATACGACCCAACAATGCGGATACCTCGGTACCGGCCAGCGTGTATCGGTAAATGTTGTCGATAAACAGCAGTACGTCACGGCCTTCGTCACGGAAGAATTCCGCCATGGTCAAGCCGGTCAACGCGACACGCAGACGGTTACCCGGAGGCTCATTCATTTGGCCGTATACCAGTGACACCTTGTCGATAACGTTGGAGTCGGTCATTTCGTGGTAGAAGTCGTTCCCTTCACGAGTACGCTCACCCACACCGGCGAATACGGAGAAACCGCTGTGCTCGATAGCGATGTTACGAATCAGCTCCATCATGTTTACGGTCTTACCTACACCCGCACCACCGAACAGTCCAACTTTACCACCCTTAGCGAAAGGACAGATCAAATCGATAACTTTGATACCGGTTTCCAGAATGTCGGTACTGGCAGATAACTCTTCGAAAGTGGGAGCCTTACGGTGAATGGACCAGCTTTCCTCAGCCCCTACAGGACCTTTTTCATCTACCGGATTGCCCAGTACGTCCATAATACGACCCAGGGTTTTTTTCCCTACAGGTACGGATATTGGCGCCCCGGTGCTGGAAACAGCCATACCGCGCTTCAGACCATCGGATGAACCCATGGCGATGGAGCGTACAACGCCGTCACCCAGCTGTTGTTGAACTTCCAAAGTGAGATCCACATCAGCTAATTTTAATGCGTCATACACCTTCGGCATGGCGTCACGTGGAAATTCCACGTCCACTACCGCACCGATGATTTGTACGATCTTTCCCGAACTCATAGTTTCAGTCCTCTCAAACTTTAATAAAATCTTTCTCTACGCAGCCGCATGAACCGCCCGCGCCATTAACGGCCTTATACCGCTGCCGCACCACCCACGATTTCTGACAGCTCTTGCGTGATTGCCGCCTGACGGGCTTTGTTATAAGCCAATTGCAAGTCGTCTATCATGCTGCCGGCGTTATCAGACGCCGCCTTCATGGCCACCATACGCGCCGCTTGCTCACAGGCCGCGTTTTCTACAGATCCCTGATACACCAAAGATTCCACATAGCGGGTCAACAGGTCGGTTAATACCTCTTTGGCCTCCGGCTCGTAGATATAATCCCAGTGGTGCTCCAGTTCTTTATTGTCGTCTTTGACGATGGGCAGGATCTGATCAAGCTGCGGATCCTGGGTCATGGTGTTAACAAATTTGTTGTACACCACGTACAAACGGTCAATTTCACCGTTGTCGAAAGCGTCGAGCATGACTTTAACCGTACCGATCAAATCCTGAACCCGAGGCTCATCACCCAAGTGACTGGCTTGGCCGATAATCTTGCCACCCAGTCGTTTAAAGTATCCGCCGGCTTTGGAACCGATGGTACACAGATCAATACCGACCTTTTGGTCGTTCCATTCGCGCATGGCCCGCAGTGTGGCGCGGAACAAATTGGAGTTCAAACCACCGCACAGACCACGATCACTGGAAATAATGATAAAACCCACCCGCTTCACCTCACGCTCTTTCATATAAGAGTGCTGGTATTCAGGATGAGCATGAGCCAAGTGAGCGATCACATTGCGGATCTTATCCGAGTACGGCCGGGAAGCCGCCATGCGGTCCTGCGCTTTGCGCATTTTACTGGCGGCAACCATTTCCATTGCCCGCGTGATCTTCTGCGTGTTTTTAACGCTCTTAATCTGCGTGCGAATTTCTTTTCCGACTGCCATGGTTTCGCTCCTTACCAGGTGCTACTGGATTTGAATTTATCCAGAGCCGCTTTCATTTCCGCAGCGATTTCGTCGTTATAATCCCCGCCGGCGTTGATCTTGTCACGTAAATCGGCGCTATCGGATTTAATGAAGGAGTGCAACGCGGCTTCAAAAGCCACCACTTTGGACACATCCACATCATCCAGATAACCTTCGTTAGCCGCGAACAAGGAGAAAGCCATATCAGCAACGGTCAAAGGAGTATACTGAGTTTGCTTCATCAGCTCGGTAACACGTTGGCCGCGTTCGATTTGTTTGCGGGTCGCATCGTCCAGATCAGAAGCGAACTGGGCAAAAGCCGCCAACTCACGATATTGCGCCAAGTCCAAACGAACACCACCGCCCAGCTTTTTGATGATCTTGGTCTGTGCCGCACCACCCACTCGGGATACGGACAAACCGGCGTTGATCGCAGGTCGGATACCGGCGTTGAACAAATCACTTTCCAGGAAGATCTGACCGTCAGTAATGGAGATTACGTTGGTCGGTACGAAAGCGGATACGTCACCGGCTTGGGTTTCAATAATTGGCAGCGCAGTTAAAGAACCCGTTTTCCCTTTCACGGCACCGTTGGTGAGCTTCTCAACATAGTCGGCGTTGATTCGAGCCGCACGCTCCAGCAAACGGGAGTGCAGGTAGAATACGTCACCGGGATAAGCTTCACGACCCGGAGGACGACGCAGCAACAGAGAAACCTGACGGTAAGCCCAAGCTTGTTTGGTCAAGTCATCATAAATGATCAGTGCGTCTTCGCCTTTGTCGCGGAAGTATTCACCCATGGCGCAACCGGAGTACGGGGCGATAAACTGCATGGCCGCCGCGTCAGAGGCACTGGCCGCGACTACGATGGTGTGGGCCATGGCGCCGTGCTCTTCCAGCTTGTGGACGACGTTAGCGATACTGGAAGCTTTTTGGCCTACAGCAACATAGATACATTTAACACCGGTACCTTTCTGGTTGATGATGGCGTCGATGGCTACAGCGGTTTTACCCGTTTGGCGGTCACCGATGATTAACTCACGTTGACCACGACCGATGGGTACCATGGAGTCGATAGCTTTCAGACCGGTTTGTACCGGCTGATCAACCGATTGACGGGCGATAACACCGGGAGCCACTTTTTCAATAGGAGAAGTGCCTGCAGCATCAACTGAGCCTTTGCCGTCGATGGGAGTACCCAGAGAGTCAACCACACGACCCAGCAGGCCTTCGCCTACGGGAACTTCCAGGATGCGGCCGGTACAGTACACTTTGTCACCTTCGGTGATGTGCTCGTAAGCACCCAGTACTACCGCACCCACGGAGTCACGTTCCAAGTTCAAGGCCATACCAAAGGTATTGCCCGGGAACTCGATCATCTCACCCAGCATTACATCGGATAGACCGTGAATACGCACGATCCCGTCAGTAACACTGACTACGGTACCTTCGTTCTTGGCCTCGCTTGAGACTTCGAAGTTCTTGATTCTTTCTTTAATCAGACCACTAATTTCTGATGGATTTAATTGCATTTCTGTATCCCCTCAGTAGCGCAGCTTAACCAGCCAACTCTACGGAAAGCTTTCGAATTTGACCAATGGATGAACCGTCGATAACAAGGTCACCCGCTTTAATGACAACGCCACCCAGTAGAGACTCGTCTACACGACACGTTAACGAAACTTCACGACCCAGACGCTTTTTCAGGTTCGAGGCAATCAGGGATTGCTGATCCTTACTGACTTCAAACGCCGATACCACTTCCGCTTCGATGGTTTTTTCCGCTTCGGCTCTTAAGGTTTCGTATTGCTGTGCAATTTCGGTCAACACGTTCAAACGACGGTTTTCCACCAACAACTTAATCATGTTTTGTCCTTCGGCATTAAGTCTGCCTTCGCAAACTCCCAAGAACAATTCCGTCATTTGTTGTTTGTTCACATTGGTATTGCCGATCAACTGTGCCATATCCTCGTTGGAGGCTACAGCGGCAGCAAATGCCAGCATTTCAGACCAGTCCTTATATTGAGATTGGTCCTTTGCCAATTCGAAAATAGCTTCAGCGTAGGGGCGTGCAACTGTAGAATTCTCTGCCATGTGTTTGCCCTATATTTTTGCCACCAACTCGTTTAAGAGTTGGTCATGAGCCTTTGCATCGATTTCGCGCTTCAGCACCTGTTCGGCACCGATAACCACCAGCGACGCCACTTCCTTACGCAAGTGTTCACGAGCCTGGTTGATTTCACGCTCAATATCCGCGTTAGCCGCAGCCATAATGCGCTCGCCTTCAACCTTAGCGGATTGTTTTGCTTCCTCAACGATCTCGGAAGCCCGCTTATTGGCCTGGGCAAGAATTTCATTAGCCTGCTCTTTGGATTGCTTTAAAGTCTCTTTGGCACGCTTCTCAGCCAACTCCTGTTCGTGCTTGCCTTTTTCCGCTGCGGCTAAACCGTCCGCGATGCGTTTTTGACGAGCTTCCATCATGGCTGACATGGGGCCCCACATATATTTCTGGACCAGCCAGATCAATATGATGAAGGCGACCATTTGCGCGATGAGAGTTACTGTAATGTTCACTGTCGTCTCTCCTTTAGGTTTGGGACCGCACTTTTATACGCACTGCACGCACGCAGAGCGAGCCCGCAACACCCATTATTATCCGCCCATTGCTGCCTTTGCCGCACCGATGAAAGGGTTAGCAAACAGGAACCACATAGCGAAAGCCAGGATGATAAAAGGAAAAGACTCCATAAGACCGGCAAAGATGAACATATTGGTCATTAATGCAGGACGCATTTCAGGTTGACGCGCAATACCTTCCAGGGTTTTGGCACAAATTAAACCCCAGCCGATAGCTGATCCCAAACCAGCCGCAGCTAGAATGACTCCAACACCAACAGCCGTGTAGGCATAAATGGTTGCAATCATATCAGGTGTCATTATTACTCTCCTTAAAAAATATCAAAATGAATAAAAAGTTAAAATTGAATGTTCTTTACTATGTGTTCTTTACAATAATTCTTTCGGCCCTGTTAATGATCCGATGTATGTGCCATACCCAGGTATACAATGGTTAATACCATGAAAATAAACGCCTGCAATGTAATAACCAGAATATGGAACAGTAACCAAGCTATATCCAGCACCACTTGCAATGGGAACCAAATCAATAAACCGGCACCGATAGTGGCGGCTCCCGCCAACAAAGCGATCAACAGGAATACCAACTCACCGGCAAACAGGTTTCCGAACAAACGCAAACCCAAACTCAGGGGTTTGGCCAATTCTTCGATCGCCGTCATCACAATGTTCACCGGGATGGCGAATTTACCGAAAGGATGGAACAAAAACATTTTCAAATATCCCACCGGACCTTTGATCTTGATGCTGTAAAAAACGATCAGCAGGAACACGAAGAAAGACATGGCGAAGGTAGTGTTAATGTCAGTGGTAGGCACCACCTTCAAGTAGCTCACACCAAACCACGAGCCGATCAAGGGCAGCAGGTCTACTGGGATTAAGTCCATGAAATTCATTAACCAAACCCACAGGAATATGGTCAGCGCTAATGGAGCGATGATGGGATTGTGGCCGGGGAAGGTATCGCGCACCTGGCCTTGAACAAACTCTAGAATGGATTCAACAAAATTTTGAAATCCACCGGGAACACCGTCAGTCATATTGCGTGTCACACGCATACTGACAAACACCATTAAGGCGCCCAGTAACACACTGAAGAAAACCGTGTCCACATGTAAAGCCCAGAAACCTGCGGCTTGGTGTGTTACGGGATCACAGTCACCCACGCATAAATTGGTTAAATGGTGTTGAATATACTCAACGGTACCACCGCCGGAAGAACCTTCTGCTTGACTCAAGGCTAGTCCCCTATTTCTGTGACGCGTTACCGGAACGCGTGCTCACCGCATAACTGATTTGAGTTATGACGAAACCGACAATTACTGCAACCGGATCCAGTTTTAACAACCCCAAACCCAGAGCCAGTAAACCCAATACTAAAATAAACCTTTGCAACGCTCCCAGCATCAATATAGCCAGGCTTTTTTTCGGATCGCTTAGCGCTGCCTCACCGGCGCGTCTTACACCGCGACTCAATATCAGAGCAGTGGAAACACTGGTGAGCCCGCCAAACAGGGCCGAAGCGGCGTGCAGCACATCCTGAAATAAAAACAGGACCGCGATCACCACACTGCTCAACAATTGCAAACCCACCACTCTACGAGTGCTCTGAGCCAGCGCGGTCTCTAAATTATTTGAGTGCATTTTTCTGTATCCGATGCCAGGTTTTACCGATTTTTGTCATTGATCCCGGTATCGGTGGTTATCCGCTGCTGTCACTTATCGCATGAATATCACATGCTTAGTACATGCGCGGATCACTTAACATTTTGTAAACTTTTAGGATGCCGCCTATAAAACCTAAAACGCCAAAGGCAAATAAAAACACCGGTGCAGTCTTTAGCCAAACATCGACCGCATACCCCAGAATAAATCCGGCTGCAATCATAGAAGTTAGAATGCTTCCAACTCCAATGAGCAAAAGCCCGGGACCTTTGGTCTTTTTCATATGCGCTTTTTCATACAAAATAAACCCAGGCACATCCTAAAATTAGGGCGCAAAGTATACCGCCGACGGGGTAAATCAGCAAGAGCTAATAAGCAAAGCTTATCGGCAGGTAAGTAATGTTAAATATTGTGACGCAATTCGCATTAGGAATGCGTTGGCGCAGGGAAAAATGATAAATATCAAATTGGAAGAACAATAATTGAGCAAAACAACACCGGAACGGTTTGCTTTTGAAGGGGGAGCTTGCGCGCTCCATCCATCAGACGGCGTGTGAAGCGCGCAACGGTAGTTTGAGTTAGCGGCAGCGCCAGCCGACGCGAAAGGCGGAGCCTGTGATTTCGACAACGGGATATGGTACCCCAGAAAAATACTACGAAGCCTATCGTAAGATATCAATGATCTCGCGAGTTTCCTTAACCAAGCGCAGGACTTTGTCTTCAACTTTAACGGAAATCAAACCTTTGCTATCCGGTTGACTCACTTCAACCGCGGCGGCAAATACCAGCGGATCCAAGGTGGTACCTTTCGCCAGCTTTTTCTTCCAACCGGGGGGCAACTCCTGGCCTTTGGCAGCTTTCTTCGCCAAACCCGGTGGCAACTGGGAATTGCCCGGTTTTGCCGGAGCCTGGGTGGCAATCAAAGCCAAAGCGGCGGTTAAAACAATCAATAATTTTTGCATCTGCTACTGCCTCATTTTGTAGTTCCAGCCTTTAATATCGACGCCGTCGGCCACAACAACACAATAAAGACGCGACCCTCATCACGAAAAGCCGCGACCAAACGCCCATTCAAATCCAATTCTCCATACAATACTAACGATTATTATAAGTATTGCTGATATAAGCCCGTAAAATCGAGATGCTATCCTGCTGTTTTTATTGCGAATGCCTTACTTTTTTTCATTTCTCAAATTGTTAATATTTACCCCGGTTTTTATCTACCCCTTGGCAGGGCAATGGTTTATTATTTAGAGCGAATAACAACTATAACGCCAGCCAAGCATTCATGGATCCCGAATGCCCGGTAATGGCAGATATTGTGGCTAAAAGACGGATTCAGACGGGAAACTGTTTACGACAGGATACCCATATGATAACCGCGTGAAACCGCATGATTCCGGAGTTGACTCTGGGATGAAACCTAAGTGCAGACCCATACCCTTTATACTGCCCATGGTAGCCATGAGGGTTCTCGATTCGGGGTACTTGTTTTAAGTGCACATGTAAGAAGACACATGCCCCTTCGACGGCACTTAGTGCTGTGGCACTAATATTGTGGCGCTAATATTGTGGCACCAAATGCGGGCCCACGGGGTAAATGATTGTCTTTAGTCACAGATATATTTCGGGGCAACTAAAAAAGAACAGGCAATGAGTATGAACAAAATTATCGTTAACCGAGGCTCTTTTAAACTCGAAGAGTTCGACTTTATCCAAAACTCCCTAACGATCGGCAGGGCCGCCGACAACGACATCAAACTGGATGATGCGTCTGTGAGTAATCACCACGCTAAAATCGTCAAGATTTTAAACACTTGCTATATCCAAGACTTGAATAGCACCAACGGCACCCTGGTAAACGGTAAAAAAACCCACAAGCGAAGCCTGTATTCCGGAGATATAATTTCTTTGGGAAAACATCAGTTGCTGTATCAGTCCGACAATCCGGCAACTGCATCCGCCGAAAACGACAGTACCATGTTATTGCAGCAAGATGACATCGAACGCAGCTTAAAAGAATACATGCACTCTCAGACATTTACTAACCCACAAGAATCCAAGCCAGGGGCAACAGCCGCAAAATCCGGCAAGCCGGAAGCAGCTGCAGCTGCAGCTGCAGCAAAGATTAGCCCAACCGGGGCCATGGCCGGCAGTCAAGCCCACCAGGCTCAGGGCCCGACACATGCCCAAAACCCGGCCCAAGCTCAAAACGGACCGGTCGCAAAACCGGTGATCCCACAACACTATGTGGAACACTTAAAAGCAGCGGCGCAAACCGTTGCCAAACACGATACCCCGGCAGTAGCTTCTGCCGCTCCCCCCAAAGCCACGGTACAGAAGACAACCGAACCGGATGTCGCTGTTGCCAGTATGGACACCGGCAAGAAAACTGTTCCGGATACACGCTTAATTTTAGGGCGTCGCCCTAAAGGCAATAGCAAACCGGTGATCCAAGTGGATACCGACCGCCCCAAACCGGCACCGTATGATATTCCGATTCACAACACGGCAGCCATACCCGCCGGCGAACCCAAAGCCGTTATAACCGAAAGACCTTTATCCCAGACAAAACCGGATATTGCGTCGGCGGTGATAGACACAGACAGCGCAGCGGCCGCAGTTAATATTGGCAGCCAGGATTTCAGTGATTTTGGCGGGGCTGTCGCGGCGCGTAATTTGAACGAACCTAAGCCGGACCCTGCATTTCACGGAGCCCGCAATATCGTATTTACTGAACCAAAACCCCGTAAAGGTGTGCTCAGCGCCCTATGGGCAGTGATTATTGTGGCTTTGTTGGTGGAAGTTGTTTACATCGTTTATCGCGCACTTAATTAATCCGAGTACAATAATCCGATTCCGTGTCGGATTATTGTCTTTACCAGCAACGGCTATTTGATGTGCGCCAGAATTCCGTCCAGCTCATCCAGACTGTTGTAATGCACCACCACTTTACCCTTACCGTTAGGCAAATGGTGAAATTGGACTTTAGCACCCAGTTTTTCTGAGATGCCGTCCTGTAGTTGCTGGATATTGGGATCGATTTCTTTCTTTTTCGGTTTGGTGTCGCCCTTATCTGAGCGCAGCTTTCTCACCAATTGTTCGGCTTCGCGCACCGACAGTCGCTTGGTGGCAATCTCTCTGGCCACGCTGCTTTGTACGCTGCTTTCCAAGCTGAGTATGGCACGGGCATGCCCCATTTCCAGCTCGCCTTTTTCCAGTAAAACGCGTACATCTGCCGCCAATGACAACAAACGCAATAAATTACTCACCGCCGCACGGGAACGACCCACGGCATCCGCCGCTTGCTGGTGAGTCATTTCGAATTCATTGATTAACCGTTGTAACGCGGTTGCTTCTTCAACCGGATTGAGATCTTCCCGTTGAATATTTTCAATCAAGGCCATGGCAATAGCGGCGTTGTCTGACACATCGCGCACAACGGCAGGCACTTCATGCAATTCAGCCAACTGCGCCGCACGCCAACGACGCTCGCCGGCAATGATTTCAAATCGATCGCTACCGGCCAGCTTGCGTACAACAATAGGTTGCAATATTCCTTGGGCCCGGATGGAATTGGCTAAATCTTCCAGGCTTTCATTATGCATGTCGGTACGCGGCTGGTATTTACCCGGTTGCAGCAAATCAATGGGCAATTCCCGCAATTCGCTGTCTTTAGGCTCTTTGACTTGTGCAGCCTGAGAAATTTCTGCTGCCGGAGGAATTTCTGCAGCTTGGGGAAGCTCTGCTGCCGGGGGCAAATCCGCGGTTTGATCCTGAGATTCTTCTGCGTTGGACCGGGTTCTGGACGACCCACCCATCAGCGCATCCAAGCCTCTCCCTAAACCTCTTTTCTTTACAATCATGACTGACTCTTTATGCTTATTATATTGTTAAAGCAATGGACGACTATGCCAGAACAGCATTAGTGGGCCGTACCCGTTGTTGTTGTTGTTCCCGTCTTACAATCTCACCCGCCAGCGCCAAATAGGCTTGCGCGCCACGGGAAGTGCGGTCGTAAACCAAAACGGGTACTCCGTAACTGGGGGCCTCAGCCAACCTTACGTTTCTGGGGATCACGGTACGATATAAGCGATCACCGAAATATTTTTGCAACTGCATGGTCACATCCGCCGCCAAGCGATTGCGTGGGTCATACATGGTTCGCAACAAACCTTCAATTTTCAGGCTGGGATTGAGCGAACTGCGAATCTCATCGATAGTATTTACCAGTGCTGTCAGACCTTCCAACGCATAGTATTCACATTGAATTGGTATCAGTACCGCATCTGCCGCCACTAATGCGTTCAAGGTCAGCATATTCAATGAAGGCGGACAATCTATAAAAATATAATGGTATTGATTGCGTATCTCGGCCAAGGCATTACTCAACTTACGTTCTCTGCCGTCGATTTCCAACAGTTGAACTTCAGCCGCGGTCAAATCGGCATTGGCCGGCAACAAATCATACCCGGCTTCTTCGGTTGCCGTAATAGCGGTTACAATATCGCATTCTTCCATTAACACGTGGTAGCTGGAATAGGTCAGCTTCTGCTTATCGATACCGCTGCCCATAGTGGCATTGCCCTGAGGATCCAAATCAATGAGCAGCACTTTGCGCTTGGTTGCTACCAATGACGCCGCCAGATTAACACTGGTCGTGGTTTTAGCTACCCCGCCTTTTTGATTGGCAATCGCAATAATTTTTCCAATAGTCATAGGAATTTGACCCGAGTTGGATAATCGTTATACATATCTAATGCCCTTACAAGGATAATGCCACATTTGGATTCGCTCTTATACAAACTATATGTCTTTGTGCCCCAAGTCCAGCCACGTTTACCTTGTGCACTTCTTCCACCTGGAACCGCGCTTCCAGCTGTAACTCATCTTGCGGATATTCCCCTTTCATGGCGAGAAAAATGCCGGATTGACCGCACAAATGTTCCGTGAATTGTAGCATGTTACTAATGGAAGCAAACGCTCTAGAGATAACGGTATCAAATTTTTCGTCAATTGCGTAATTTTCCGCACGCTGTGTTTCCACGCTGACATTTTCCAGAGCCAACTCCATTTTAACTTGTTGTAAAAACCGGGTTTTTTTCGCGTTACTGTCCAATAGCTTAAAAGACCTTTCCGGCGCCGCGATGGCCAACGGTATGCCGGGCAACCCGGCCCCCGAACCCACATCCAGTATGCGATGCCCCCGTAGGAACGGCAGTGCCGACAGCGCATCCATAATGTGCAAGGGCACCATATCCGTGATTTCACGTACAGCAGTTAAATTATAGACCCGGTTCCACTTTTGCAGCAGCTGCAGATACGCAACAATTTTTTGTATCGCTTGCGGACCAAGTTCCAGCCCCTGTTGTCGCAAGGACTGGGTTAACAAAGATTCCATGCAGCTATCTATTATAAAACAACTAGTTACCAGATGCCGCCGAACTCATTTTGTCCAAGGCTTTGGACATCTTGGCGGCAACATCGTCGCGGTCGCTAATACCGTGGCGCTTGGCAATATAAGCAGGATCATTGTAAGTCAACCAGACTTGCCCATCGGCATCTTCCCAAGCCAGGGCCTTCATGGGCAAATCGATACCGGCGGTTTGCCGGCTGGTGAAAAAGTGCGTTCCCAACTTGGGATTACCGAATATCAATAACTCGGTTGGGCGCAGCTTCAAATTCACCCCTTCGGCATTTTTTTTATGACTGACTCGAGCAAAAATATTGATTCCTTTTTTCTTTAACACATTACTGAGACGATCTAAGGTTTCGGTAGCGCTGTATTTACTCTTTTTAGTGATCAAACCATTATCCGCAGCAAGGGTGGCAAAAGGCGCACTTAAAACCAACAATACAGTGGCTACTAATACTTTTTTCATTATCAACCTCCAGTTTTTGATGATACCGAATCCAATGACGGTTGGACCGGTTCTTTATTACACGATTTTGCCCGTTTTTTTAAATGCACCAGTAATAATGATACCGCTGCGGGGGTTACACCCGACACGCGAGACGCTTGGCCTATGGTTTCCGGCCGATGCTGCTGCAACTTTTGGCGCACCTCATTGGACAAACCGCTGACGGCATTGTAGTCCAAATCCTTGGGTAAATTGAGGTCTTCGTACCGACGCTGCCGCTGAATTTCTTCTGTCTGCCTTTGGATATAACCGGCATATTTGGCTTGAATTTCCACCTGCTCCGCCGCCAAGGGATCAATGGGCCCACCTTTCGCTTGCGGCAAACTCATAAGACGGTCATAAGTCACTTCCGGACGTCGCAGTAAATCCAAGAGCTTATGCTCGCGATTCAGCTCCGTTCCCAACACCCGCTGCGCATCCTCCGGGGCAATCTGTTCAGGGCGCAACCAAGTCGTGGCCAGGCGCCGGTTCTCCGCCTCAACCGCACACCGTTTGGCCTCAAAGCGCTGCCAGCGCTGCGGCGACACCAGCCCCAGCTCCTGTCCTTTGGGGGTCAGACGCAAGTCCGCATTATCTTCCCGCAACAACAAGCGGTACTCCGCTCGGCTGGTAAACATGCGATACGGTTCAATGGTGCCGCTGGTGATAAGATCGTCAATTAAAACTCCCATATAGGCCTCATCCCGACGCGGACACCAAGGCGCTTTACCCTGGCACTGTAATGCCGCATTCATCCCGGCGATCAAACCCTGCGCAGCCGCTTCTTCATATCCTGTGGTACCGTTAATCTGACCGGCGAAAAACAATCCCTGCATATGCTTAGTTTCCAAGGAGGATTGCAAATCGCGGGGATCAAAGTAATCGTATTCAATCGCGTAGCCCGGGCGGGTTATATGTGCGTTTTCAAAGCCCTTCATGGAACGGACAAAATCCAGCTGTACATCAAACGGCAAGCTGGTGGAAATTCCGTTGGGATACACTTCGCAGCTGTTCAGCCCCTCCGGCTCAATGAATATTTGATGTGAGCTTTTATCGGCAAACCGGACGATTTTGTCTTCGATAGAAGGACAATAACGCGGCCCAACCCCCTCAATAACACCGGTAAACATGGGTGAGCGGTCCAAGCCTTGCCGGATGATGTCATGAGTATGCTCATTGGTATGGGTAATGTGGCAACTCACTTGTTGCGGATGCAGTGATGCTGCACCCATAAAGGAAAACACCGGCACCGGCTCGTCTCCCGGCTGCTCTTCCAGCTCTTCGTAATTGATGGTTTTGGAATCAATCCTGGGTGGTGTACCGGTTTTGAGTCGATCCACCCGAAATGGCAGACTGCGCAGCCGTTGCGCCAGCGCGTTGGCGGGAGGATCGCCGGCACGGCCGCCTTCGTAGTTGGACAAACCCACATGAATGCGACCACCCAAAAAAGTACCCACGGTCAACACCACTGTGGAGGCGAGAAAACGCAGACCGGCTTGCGTGACCACACCTTTTACGGTTTGATTTTCCACAATTAAATCATCGACAGCCTGCTGAAACAGGTACAAACCTTGCTGTTGTTCCAGAGCCGATCGAATGGCCTGTTTGTACAATACCCGATCCGCCTGAGCCCGGGTTGCCCGCACTGCAGGCCCCTTGCGTGCATTGAGGCGACGAAACTGAATCCCGGCCTGGTCGGCTGCCAGGGCCATAATCCCACCCAAAGCATCGATTTCTTTGACTAAATGCCCTTTTCCAATCCCACCGATCGCCGGATTGCACGACATTTGACCCAGGGTATCCACATTGTGGGTCAATAATAAGGTACGCGCACCCATACGTGCTGCCGCCAAAGCCGCCTCCGTACCTGCGTGGCCACCGCCGACCACAATCACATCATAAAACCCGGAATTGTTCATGGAAAACTCATCATGGAAAACAAGAAAAGAGTTAAAACCCATCCATTTTACGCCCCCACTCGTCGTAGATCCAATAAAACCTGCTTTTCATGCCGCTCTGAAAATTATAAATGTCCCTAAAGAACCCAGTTTGGTCTAAAAAATGCTGTGCATTTTCCGATAGTTCGACAAAGAGGCAATTATCATGGCCATGAAAAACAACCCAAAAGATGGGGCGCAGTTTTGTTGCATCAATACGGATTTCCATCAAGGCGGAATCATTGATAAATCCGGTAAGGAAATTCCTATTACGGAAAAAATGCTGCAACTGGCCTTTGAAAAATACATTAACGCCTGGGAAAGCTGGAAAAACCAAACCTGCAAGCCCCGCTGAGGCAAGCGACCTTTACGGCCGGCACAATCACCCACTAAATGAGTAACCCAAAACACATGGCGCAAGCAGCACAACAAACAGACGACCCACAACTATTAACCGAAACCATCGTCGCCCAGGCTTGCGGTATCATCCTGGGCAAGGAGCAGCAAATTCGCCTGGCTTTGGCCTGTATATTGTCCAAAGGACATATACTGATCGAGGACCTCCCCGGCGTGGGAAAAACCACCCTGGCTCATGTTTTCGCCAAGGTATTGGGCTTGGAATTTTCTCGGATTCAGTTTACCAGCGATTTGTTGCCCGGAGATATTCTCGGAGTTTCCGTCTACGATCATCAAAAAGGGTTCCAATTTCACCCCGGCCCCATATTTTCGCAATTGGTTTTGGCCGATGAGGTGAATCGTGCCACACCCAAAGCACAAAGTGCCTTGCTGGAGGCGATGGAAGAAAAACAAGTGAGCCTGGAGGGTCAAACTCGCCCTTTACCCGACCCGTTTTTTGTCATTGCCACCCAAAACCCCACCCACCAAATAGGGACGTTTCCTCTCCCGGAATCGCAACTGGATCGATTTTTAATTTGCATTGGACTGGGTTATCCGGACAGGCAAGCGGAACGGGCTCTGCTCAACGGCGAGGATCGTCGTGATATGCTGGAACGCATAGTACCCTGTATATCCCAGGAGCAACTCATCGCCCTGCAGCAGCATGTCAGCACCATACATGTCAGTGATGCACTGCTGGATTATGTGCAGGCACTGCTGGAATACACCCGCTGTGCCCCGGAACTGGCCAACGGACTGTCACCGCGCGCCGGACTGGCCATGCTGCATTGCGCCAAAGCTTGGGCCATGATGCAAGGCCGTGACCACGCTATCCCCGAAGACATTCAAACCATACTCCCCCATGTGGTCAACCACCGACTTCGGTCCGCATCAGACAGCGGCAGCTCTGATCTGGTTCAAAAACTCATGGATATACCCATCCCCTGAAGCGGGGGTTGTTATGCGAACCGCAATACCAGCAACAGTGCTTGACGGTAAATACCGATTGGGGATGCGCACTATTTATGTGCTGCCCACCAAACAAGGTATTTTGTTCGCCATGCTATTGGGCGTCATGCTGAGTGGCTCCATTAATTACAGCAACAGCCTGGGTTTTGTACTGACGTTTTTACTGGCGGGTCTGGCAACGGTATCCATATTCCACACACACAAAAATCTTTATGGGTTGCGTGTGTCGGTACGGCCCATTGCCGATGTCCACACTGGTGAGCGCACTTGGATTCCTGTGGTAATTGAAAATGACGCCGCAGGCAAACGCAACCTCAAAATACAGGTGTCTACCAGAACGCCCTCTATCTCTTTTAGGCGCTGGTACAACATGCTGTTTTCACGGCCCCAGACCAATCCGGCGCCTCACAGTGTCCGAGTTGATGCGGAGGCAAATGCATTCACCACTGCAGCAGTACCCGTTACCGCGCTTAAGCGAGGCAAGCAACAGGTGGATGAACTAAAACTTTCATCAACCTTTCCTTTGGGTTTGTTTGTCGCCTGGTCTCGCATCCCGGTTTACCATACCTTCATTGTTTACCCTGCGCCTGCGGCGCGCTGCCCCTTCCCACAGCAACCGGTATACACCAAGCAAAGCGGTGATAAAGGACGTGGCTCGGATGATTTCGCCGGTTTTCGCAACTACAACCGCGGCGATCATCCGGGGCATATCTACTGGAAAGCCGCCGCACGCAATCAAAATCTGGTTATCAAACAATTCGGCGGCGACCGCAGCGATGAGCTATGGCTGAACTGGTATACCTTAGACGCCATGGAAACGGAGCAGCGCCTGTCATTACTGACACGCTGGGTCATAGATGCAGAACAACAGGGACTGGGCTATGGCCTGCAACTGCCCCACCTGAGTCTCGAACCCGGTAATGGCGGGGCTCACAAAGCCCGCTGCCTCAAAGCCCTGGCCTTATTGTGATACCTGCCGCACCTATGTTTCGCACATTTCGTATCTCACACCGCATATCCCACCGCAACCCGATCGCCGCCGATTTTGCCTGGCTCTATGTCGGCCTGGGTCTGGTGTTGTTGCCCCATGTCGCCTACCAAACCCCATCCATTACGAGCGTTTGTATTGCTCTTTTCACCTGGAGGGTAATTTATGACTTCGGGTGGGTACCGCTGCCATCAAAATTAGTACGCATGATTATTGCTCTTGGTGCCCTACTGACGGTAGCAACCATGTACAAATCTGTACTGGGTCGCGACCCGGGAGTTTCACTGCTCTTAATGATGATCTGTCTAAAATTGCTGGAGGTCCGTACGGATCGTGATTTTATGATCATTGTTTGCTTAGGCTACTTTGGTGTCATAGCCGGGTTTTTGTATAACCAAACCATGCTTATTGGCGTGTACCTGTTACTTGCCGTTGTCTTACTAACCACGGCTCTTATTTCGCACAACAGCATCAGAACGACCTCCACACCACGTCGCGAAAAAGAATGTTTACGATTAGGATTTACCTTGCTGGTGCAGTCGATTCCGTTAGCGTTGATCTTGTTCGCGCTATTTCCGCGAGTACAAGACGCCGCATGGGGGCTGGCACAAAACAGTGCCGGCGCTAAAACCGGACTCACCGACCAAATGTCCCCCGGGAAAATAAGCAACTTGAGCGACAATGATGAAACCGCCTTTCGAGTAGAGTTTGACGGAACCAACCCCTTTCCCTGGCAACTGTACTGGCGTGGCCCGGTATTAAATACCTATGATGGCCGCACGTGGACTCAAACAAACAATATCAATATCAAACTGGATCACAATCAATTACCCGTCACCTCCGGCAGCCAGCCTCTGAGTTACCGCATCACTTTGGAGCCGCATAAACTGACTTGGTTATTTGCCCTGGATGTACCCGTCAACATACCTAAAAACAGCTATTTGAATGGTGAATTTGAACTCCGAGCCCCTAAACCGGTGGTCCACCTGGCGCAATACCACATCGAATCCGCATTGGAATACACTTTATCAAAGCAAAGTTTAATCAATCGACACACCTATTTACAGCTACCCTCGGGTTATGGCGTCAAGGCGCAGGCGTTATCCAATCAAATGGCAGCACAAATCAACGGCAGCCACCGGGATGCCGCGTTGGTACAAGCGGTGATTAACTATTTCAAACAACAACCGTTTTTTTATACCCGTAATGCACCTCTACTGGATGATGACCCCATCGATGAATTTCTGTTCTCTTCCCGTCGAGGGTTTTGTGAACACTATGCCTCTGCGTTTGTGTTTTTAATGCGAGCTTCCGGCATACCCGCGCGCGTGGTCACCGGCTACCAGGGCGGTGAATATAACCCGATGGGGAATTACTTCCTCATTAAACAATCAGACGCCCATGCCTGGGCCGAAGTTTGGCTGGAAAACCAAGGTTGGACGCGGGTAGATCCAACAGCCGCTATTCCAGCACACCGGATTGAAGACCGCCGTAGCCTGGAGCGGCGCCAACGTGCCGACGGTTTGGCAATTCAAGGCCCCGGTTGGTTTGCCGGCCTGGTGAAAAACATTGGCCTGGCTTTAGACAATGCAGATCTTTATTGGAATAAATGGTTCATCGGTTACAACGGTGACTTACAGCAAGCTCTGCTGGCATGGATCGGTCTAAAAAATGTGAGCCAACAAACACTGGTGACGCTCCTATTTTGCGCATTGGGACTTAGCTTGGCCTTGATCGCTATGTTTATATTCTACCGCAGCAACCGGCAATATGATCCGGCGCAAAGAATTTACGACCGTCTCTGCAGAAAATTACGACGCCACGGTATCGAAAAACAAGCAAGCGAAGGTGCGCTGACCTTTGCCGCCAGAGTTGGTAAGGTCAAACCACAATGGCAGGAGGGATTACAGTACGTTGGAGAGATTTACAACAATATCCGCTACGGTAATATGGGAAATAGCAAAACCGAGCTAACCAAGCTGCGCCGTGCCGTCAACGATTTAAAACTTTAACCGCCACCCCACCCCCCAACAAATTTCAGTTAGCCAACAGTCACCAACCGAGACTATACTCACTAGTGTGGATTTGACATCCTCCAGCCACCCATAGGACGGGAATATGAGCCTACACCGCTTTACCCAGCTGATAATTACACTCGTTTGTGTGCCTCTGGGTAACGCTATCGCCGGAGAAACTCTGACCCTTGGCGTCCACCCCTACAAATCCGCATCTAAAATTATCAAAGCTTACAGTCCCTTAGCTGATTACCTTCACCAAAAGCTGAACATGCAAGTAAGCATTACCATCGCTCCGGACTATTTGACCCATATTCAGAAAATTGGCAGGGATGAAATAGACATCGCCTATTTAGGACCCGCTTCCTATGTGGAAATGGTGGAAAAATTTGGGCAAAAACCCATTTTGGCGCGCCAGGCAATCAACGGTAAACCCACGTTCCAAGGTAAAATTATTATTCGAAATAACAGCCCTTACCGCAGTTTGTCGGAGCTAAAAGGAACCCGCTTTGCCTTTGGCGACCCTTCTTCTACCATGAGCCACTTGGTGCCACGATATATGTTAATCCAGTCCGGTGTTGACACCGATCAATTGGCATCGCACTCATTCCTTGGCTCACACGACAATGTGGCGCTCGCCGTCCTTACCGGTGACTATGATGCCGGAGCCGTGAAAGAAGCCGTGTTCTATAAATACAAAAACAAAGGCCTCAAGGTTTTAGCCTCCACACCGGCTTTTTCCGAACATTTGTTCGTCACCCGTAAAAACATGCCACCGGAGCTGGTGCAACGCTTGCGCGGTCTGCTTTATGTTTTACACGAAAGTCAACAAGGCCGCACCATTCTGTCCCGTATCAAAGCAGACATTACTTCCATGCAACCCGCTGCGGACGCGGACTATGACAATCTTCGTTCGGTCATCTCCCAGCTGAAGCTACAAGGCATTCCATAATCATGCAAAAGGCATTCAGCACCAATAGAAAGGCGTTATTTTCCTTTATGGGAATACTGGTGCTGTTTTTATTGATTAGCAATCTGCTGGCCGTATACCAACAACGTACCATGTGGCTCGATTATGCTAAACAGCACGTCGACCACGAGTCCTTACTCATCAGCAAGCTTGTCAGCGAAGCCCTGCTGAAAGGCGACTACAGCACCGTGGAATACTTCCTGGCCCAGTGGGCCAAAGAGCGCCCACACATCGACAAGGTCCACGTCACCGCTGTCAACGGTTTTGTTTTGGCTCAATATGAACGTGACAGCGAGCAATCCAGCCCGTATGAAGTCAAACAAGATATTGCTTACACTGACGGCAAGACACTCACATTGCAAATTGTTGCAGATCTGACCCACATCCACGACAACATCCAATATCTCGCTTTACAGTTATTTAGCGCATCAATTATTTTGGTGGCCATCATGGGAGTATTGTTATGGCGGTCTTTGTTAAAAAATGCCATAACCCCGTTACAAGAGGAAATCACCGAAAAAAAACGAGTTCAACAGCAATTGTCCGAATACAGCATGCAATTAGCCCAAGCCAGAGACATGGCGATCGCTGCCACTCAGGCCAAATCCGAATTTTTAGCCAATATGAGTCATGAACTGCGCACTCCCCTTAACTCCATCATCGGCTTCACCAGCCTGATAAAGGAAGAACAAGTTGGCCCTGTCAATGAGGAGCAAAAAAAGCAACTTAGTATTGTTTACAATTGCAGCCATCATCTGCTGCAGCTGATCAACAGTATTCTGGACTTGGCCAAGGTCGAGGCAGGAAAAATAGAGATCGTTAAAAGTCATTTTGATGTGATTGCATTGTTGCAAGACTGCATCGGAATCATGCAAGCACTCGCACGACAAAAAGACCTGACAATAAAGCTAAACCCACAGCAAGATGCAGCGAACTTCTATACCGACAAACAAAAATTGCGGCAAGTGATTTTAAACCTGTTGAGCAATGCTATCAAATTCACCACTCAAGGTAATATTGTCATCAGCTGCCGACAAACAAAAGACGAACTGACTATCGAGATCCAGGATACCGGTATCGGTATCGCCGAGTCACAACAACATTCTATTTTCTATGCCTTTCAGCAAGTAGACGGCAGCGATACCCGAGAGCAACAAGGGACAGGCCTGGGGCTGGCAATTTGCGCTCATTATATAGACCGCTTAGGCGGAACATTAACGGTACAAAGCACTTTGGGTAAAGGCAGCACATTTCAAATTAGACTCCCCGACATTGAAAACACTGTCATAAACACTCAAAAAAAGTCCAGCCGAAAAAGCGCACTTACCGAGGCCTGAACCAGAGAGTTAATTGGGAGTGTTCAGCACGATTTTGGCTTACGCCGGCGCTCCCGGCTCAGGTCAACTGTTTTCTGCCCAATAAATGGCGAAACCTAAAGCAATGAGAGCCACTTCGAATATGCTGATCCAAATCAACATATAGGTGATTCGACGCCCCATGGGCTTTAAGGGTTGCCAGATGCGACGCATGTACCAACGATAAAAACCAAGCTTTCCCCAACGTTTCCATTGTTGCAGATAAGAACGAATGTCCGTCGCCCAAATCACCAGACTGCGATCCACTTCATGCAGTCGTTCTTGCTTTTCTTCAGCGCCCAGTTCGGTATACTCGTCCGTAATCGTCAGTTTTGAGCCGGTGCTATGGGGTTCTACTTTTAAGCGTGTGGATTTCTTTAAGCCGTCGCTGTAAAGAATCAGCAATCCGTCATCTTGCGGCTCTACTCTCATGGTAACATCGAACTCGAAGGGTTGTTCCTGACTGGAATTTACACCCGTAAAGCGATACTCATTCTTTCCCAAAACAGACCATTCGTTAAACACTAAGTGGGGATTAATGCGGAACAAACGCTCAATGTCCTGACAAAATTCGAATAATTCGGCCTCTGATATGGGAAGCTCCACGCAAACCCAGGCACGATCCTGCTCCTCACTATCCGGAGTTGTTGTTGCAGCTTCAGGACTCATGGGGATAAGGTGCTATCATCATTGGAACATTTAACGCCCGCATGACCTTATCGGTCAACAAACGCGAACGCAGGCCGGAAACGCCTTTGGGACGTGGTGCCCCCAAAACCAATAACTCGGGACTGATTTGCTGCCCCACTTTCAACAAACAATCTTCGGGATCACCATAAATAAATGTGCTCTCATATTGCAGTCCCGCAGCCTCAACTATTTCCTGTACCCATTGGGCGTGCTGGTCCACTTCCTGACCCAACTGAGTTTCAATGTGTCCGGCAAATCGATCGCGAGACACGCCATTATTGAGCCAGTCATCGCCCATTATGCCATCCCACAACTTGGGCACCACATATAAATGGTGCACACACCCGCCTGCATCGCAAACCTCTACCGCTAAACGAGTCGCGGCTTGGGCGCCGTCACTGCCGTGACTGGCTAATAGAATTTTCGAAAACTTCATCTTGGAACCCTGTCAAAAACCACTTTACTGTTTCTAAGCCTGCTTCTAAGTTTTTAAAAAACCTGCCTTAAAAACCTGTTTAAATTCCATCAAGAAAAAACCGGCGCCTGGAACAGACGCCGGTTCTTCATACCGCGAATCAGACGTTCTTAATAAACTACGTAAACGGCTGCTGCGATTATCAGAGCAAAGACCAAAGCCATGCCGTCTTCTTTTCGATCACTACCGAAGATGGACAAAGCAGATCCACGATCAAATTTTAATTCACTCATGATCCCACTCCTTAAATGGTTTCTTTAACAATCAGCATGACCACAACCAGTGAAGCCACTGCTTTGATCAAACCCACGATACCGCCTATGACGGCAGGTTGGCCACCGGCCTGTTTCATGGAAGACACGGTAATTTGCATACCCAGCCCCACTAAGCCGAACGCGAACAACCAGGTAATCCACTCACGAAATGCCTTTATTTTCTTGGCCGTGTGTCGAACGGCTTTGTGTGCGCCTTTAAGAATGCCATTTGCATCTTTGGACAACACTTTGGCGTTTACCAGACCGCGCAGAATGTCATCATCATCGATAGACATGACCTTCTTGTTTTCCAGCAGTCGGGTCAACGCTGCCTTGCGATCTTCTCGTTGCACTTTTGACATCTCGCCTTGCAATAATGCCACTTGATCTGCCTTCAGCAGCTTAGAGTCTTTGAAGCCGGTCTCAGCTGTGTTGCCGAAGTACTTGCCCTTGTAGTGGTTAGCTGGAGCGAAAATACCGGTGGTGGACAAGGCAAACAACAGGATGAAGCCCAGCACAAACACGGGAAATTTTTCAAACACCACACGCCCGACACTAACCGTGTGAGTTGCGCTTTCTTCACGTTTGACGTACCAAACCGCCAACCACAATACGATAATCGGCAATACCAGTACGCGGGTAATGTTGAAGATTTCCGCGACTTTCAGGGTTTCAATACCATCCGGTTGATAAGCCAACGCGGCACCGGCGACCTGTGCAGAGTTCAGAATACCGGTACCTGCCCAGGCACCGAACTGCACATAGGACATACCTAACAGGTTACCGATAATGGGGAACAGGAACATACAGCCAACACCCCACAACAAAATGGTACCGATGGTGTACGCGATCTCCACTGACTTGGCCTGTACTACCGGTGCTGCGGCAACGGTGGCGGACACACCGCAAACACCCATACCGGCCGAGAGCACTCCACCCATGGAGTTGGGAATATTGCGTTTAGCGCCCAACCACAATACCAGGCCGACAGAACCCAATACGAAGAAGCCGATCATGACGATGGACAATCCACCCAGATTTTTCAGCTCAGCGGCACTGTAAAGAGTACCCAGCAAGATTACACCGGTTTTCAAACCCAAACGGGAAAGACGTACACCATTTTCAGCCCATGCGGGTACTTTGAAAACGTTGACGATGATAATACCGGTCACAATCCCCATAACCACATAGTTCAGACCCAGTAATTTGTGAATGTATTTATCGGTGTCTCCCACTTTACCCATGGCTACGCTGGCAACGGCAACTTCCGGCGCGATAAACCAACGAACCAACATGGCGATCAACAGGATGAACATTCCACCCGCGATAGTGGAGGAGTAGTAGTCAAAGTGGCCTTCTTTGTGTGAGCCCAACCATTGCCACAAACCAATTAGTGCGGCAATAGAGCCGAAATATAAGGGCAGTGAAGTTAATTCACTCAGATATTTATACTTTTTACCACCTAAGTGTTCAATATAGGGTGCCATCGTACCTGAATCAGCCAAAAACCAGATGGCTAACATTATGACCCCTATAATGAACAACGCTGGACTTTTCTTGGTATATACCATAGCGATGCACCTCTATTATGAAATAATTTATTTTGCAATTAACGCATTTTTACAAATGTTAACGCAAGAACCATAACAATATTGGAATATAAAAGCTTAATACTTTAATTATATTAGCATCTGCTAACATCAATATTCCCTACGCAGTCCATATGAAACTATTTTTCCTTTACCAATCAAGTTTTTACTCACTAACCCCAGGTAAAAAACCCCTTAGCATGTCTGCTAACTTAACCTCTCCAACACAAGAGAATCATTAAAAATTTCTTGGGCCTGTAGAAAGATTCTATATTAGTAAAAACGAATCAACTGGGTTTAAAAGCTTGTTTAACTGGGTTATAAAGAGCAAAGACTTACAAACAACATATCATAATTAACACACTTAGGACGGTAAACGCAACATGGATCAGCAGTCAATGCAGATTAAGAAATGGCTGAAAAAAGCGGAAAATAAACATTCAGCCGGCGACCATACAACGGCTAAGGTACTGTATAAGAAAATCCTTAAACTCAACCCGGATCATGTCGACGCCAATTATTTGCTGGGCGCTTTACTGGCCGAAAAAGGAGAAACCCGAAAAGCTTTGCATTACACTCTAAAAGCCGAATCAGTTACAACGCGATCTCCATACATCAAAAACAACCTTGGCAACCTATATCGCATGAGTGGTGACGACACTCAGGCAGAAAAGTATTTTAATGATGCACTGGCTATTGACCCGGGAATGCCGGAAGCACTTAACAATCTGGGCATTCTATACCGCCGTCTGAACTGTAATGAGCAGGCCATACAATATTACCTAGGCGCCATTAATGCCGACCCGACTTTTGTGGCTGCCTATTACAATTTAGGCAAAACCTATAAGGATGAACAAAACACGCAACACGCAATTGACTGCTTTACACAAGCGCTCAAATTGCATCCGCACCATATACTGAGCCACAATGAACTGGGTGACTGCTATATGTCACTGCAACAAAAAGACCTGGCTTTGTATCACTTTAAAGAATATCTTCATCTGTGCAAGCAAGATGATTGCGGTGTGGCACTGAAGATGGCGCGATTGTCAGAAGGCGAATTACCGGATAGACACCCTACCGAATTGGTGCGGCAAAGCTATGCCCTAAAGGCACGCGACTGGGACCAAAATGTCTCTCGTCCCAATATGGAGTTTTTGGGACCACAGTTGATCCAAGCAATGTTGAAGGACCTTTCCTTACGACCAATGGAAAACACGGTGTTGGATCTCGGTTGTGGCACCGGACTCTGCGGGCCTGCCCTAAAACCGTTTTCCCAACAACTCGACGGCGTCGATCTGTCAAAGCAGATGCTGCAAATTGCCGCGAGCAAATCTCTCTATGATCATCTCACTGAAGGCGACGCAGAGTGGTTTTTGCGGCAGAATCCAGGCCGGTACCAGTTAGTATGCGCTTCAGGTGTACTGATATTTTTTGGCGACCTGTCCGCTATGATGCAGGCGGCCGCCCAGGCTATCTCACCGAATGGGGTATTTCTATTTACGACTTACAAAAGCCAGGGCGACGCGGTGCAAATTCGCAACAATTTGCATTTTGCCCACAGCGCAGATCATATACGGAAAACCGCCGGGGCAGCAGGACTGAGAGTTGCCCGGTTGGATGAAGTCATACACGAATACGATTTTGGGGAACCGCAACGGGGATATGCGGTGTGTTTGGTCAAATAGGACCAGTCTGCCTTACTCAAAAGTACACTGCTCGAAGTCTTTTTTCGCCTCTTTTATGCAAGCCCAATAAGGATCGGTGCCCTTTTTAAAACTTTCATCGCAACTTTTATAAGCGTTTAACAGATTAAAATTGCAATCCACTTTTTTTTCCATTTTTTTAATCTGTTCTTTTTTTTGTTCGTTACTGGTTTGTTCTTCCCGAATTTGTTTTTCCACTTTCATTAACTGTTCAAGATTTTTTTCATACTCCGGCGAATTGGCGCTATCTGCAGCGCTTGCCGGCGCAGCCACCATAAACACAGCAATGAAGAAACATGCGCTTACTCTCATCATCAAGCTCACTTCCAAGTGTCAGTAATTAAGTTAAAATTCGGACTTCCTGCTTGCTGCAGATGTTACACCAAATTTTCTGTACAGCAACCGCAAATTGCGCGGACCCAAATCCGGGAACTAAACGGGTGGTTTTGCGTCCTATACGGGTAACGGTAAACAGCACAAAAGCTTTAATTCCTATTATTTGCCCCGCACTAAACTACTTATGCACTACGTACGTAATTTTTTATGGCGCAGGCTGGAGTTTTACTCCATTTGCTAACCGCCAATTTTCTCATGGTTATTGGTTACATATAATACAATATTATATACATATCGATATAAATTACTTCCAATGACATAGAAGTTCTTGTATCGTACCCCGCAGACAAACATAACCCATGCCCCCATTTATGTTTGTCCGGCCGTGACGCCGCCCTGTTACGGCCTTTTTTTTGCCCCCTGGTTTTGGGTCCAGAATTCACACCAATCTCCAGGATTATGGTATATTTTGCCCAATGCATTGTTTCCAGAGAATAATCGTGAGGCAAGGAATGAAAAAAGCCGTAGTTATTTATACCGTAGTACTACTAAGTTTTGTCATAAGTTCCCCTATAGTAGCCAACTATGACAAGGGATTGACCGCCTTCAAAAAGTACGATTTTAAAACCGCATATTCTGAATGGAAAAAATTAGCGGAAAAAGGTGATCCGCAGGTGCAATCCACCATCGCTGTTATGTATCACACCGGAACCGGCGTTAAAAAGAACTACGAAAAGGCATTTTACTGGTATCAAAAGGCCGCTCTCCAGGGTGTTACTTCAGCTCAAGCCAATCTGGGGGTAATGTATGCCAAAGGCACCGGCACCAAACGGGATTTTGTGCAAAGTTATGCCTGGTATAGTGTGGCGGCTTCAGCTTTGGCCGTCGAAAAAATGGGCAGCGCCTTGTGGGGGATAGATTACTTGGCGACACAAATGAGCCCGGCCCAGCTGAAGAAAGCCAAAAAACTGAGCGCTGAATACGAGAAAAAATACCTGAAATCTAAAAAATAGAGGTATGGAAGGGCTGGCGCCCCTGCTTGCTCTGGCGGCCATCAGTTGGTATTGGTGGGATTCCACTCATTGCAAGGAAATCGCCCACCGTGTCGGCAAAGATGCTTGTGAGCGTTATCAAGTGCAGTTTCTTGACGACACTGTTATTAAGAAAAGAACCTGGGTGCGTCGAAATGAACACGGGCGGTTGCAATTATGCCGCATGTACTTGTTTGAGTTTACCAGTGACGGGGCTCTACGTTACCAAGGACGTATTGTACTGACAGGCCACCAATTGGCCGATTTGTCCATGGACGCTTACCGTTTATAAATCGAATTGAGGTAACACGTGAGTATGGAATTTAGTCATCAGGAACTGGACATCATTCAACAAACCGTAAACGAGCGCTACGGACAGCCCGTAGAATTGCAGTTGGCAGACACGGAACTGCGTCTGGATCCCGATTCACCCCATTTAACCGAATGCCCGGCCGTTTACTGGGAAGCCAGAAACTGCCATTTCGTGATCAGCAAAATCTCCGATGAACGGTTTCACTGCCAGTTTTTTTATGGGCGCAAGGAACACTACGGGACCGGCCGCAGAGAATATGATGATCTGGCTCAGTGTGTCATTACCCTGCTGCAACTGCAGGCTGACCACGAAGCCAAATCCAACTAGGGATCACAAGCCCGATTCACGCCAAGCCAGTACTGCCGTTGCGGTACCGGCTGGGCGTACGGCCAAAGCACCTTGAATCCAGGTGGCGGCGGCACCCGCCCAGCTCCAGCCCAAGGGCACCGAGCCCGGTGACACCGGCCCCACACTGGAGGAAGCCGCCCAGACCCGATTGGCACCACCGTTATTGCGCAGACTCCATTGAATAGTTTGGGATACGTCGGGAGCAGGGGTTGCCGTTTGCAACAGGGCTCCAAACGCATCCACAACCCATGCAGAATTGGTGGTTGTATTAATATTCAAAACGGACGTGTTGCTGCTACCGGTCGCAAAATTTGCGCCCAGAGGCTCCACCGGATTTGATTGATTCACTCCACTCATCGCAATAGCACCGACCACAAAATTAGCACGATCACTCAAATCCACGCGTAAATTATTAGCTCCCAAAGCCGGCGCAGGTAACGTGTGTAACTGTAGCAATAAACGGGAATCCGCCGAAGCAATGCTTCCGAACAGGGGTACTGGGATACCATCATAAGTTACCGACGTAACACTTTCTCCGGCACTGGTAAAAACCACAACAGCCACCATTAAAAACGGATCCGGTCCGGTCACACTGAAATTGTAGTTGGTAAAATTCTGATTACGCCGCTCCCGCGAACCCACATTGGTCACAGCGATACCTCCGCCACCGCTTGCAAAACTGACGATACTCTGAATCCGACGCGTCACCTGTGACGACATGGTCGCTTCGACATTTACGCGACACTCCCCTGCGGACAAAGGAGTCACACCGTCAAAATGTGTGGAAGAACCGGCCGCGATATTTACGGTTCCGCCACTCAGAAGGAACGTGTCTGCCAAACTGGCATCACATGCCACAGAGGCCGATGACAAACGCTGCACCGCATTCTCCAACCCACTTTCCGCTAAAAATAAAGCGGCTACAGATGCTCTTTCGTCAAGTGAATCGCTGATACCGATACGACTTTGCGTGATCGTGCTTAGCAACAACACGACGACGACTGTCGATAACAGCAGTACGGTAATGAGGCTGACCGCGCCGTTTTGTTTTATGGGCGTTGTACTGCACAGCATTAGCTACGATCTCGCAAACTGATTCGAGTCCTCTGCGAAAATACCTCAGTGGTCAGGGAACTTTGTAAACTTAAGGTCAACTCCACATACGCCACATCCGTCGGATTGAGAGTAGCGACATTGTTATTGTCGTAGTAAGCAAGGCTAAATAAGGAAATTTCATCGCACAGCACGGCACTGACTGCCGGGTTGGAATAGGATAAATACAGCTCTTGTGCATTTTGCCAAACCGAAACTGTGGTGAGGGCATCATCACTTTTAGTAAATGTCAGCGCTGTTGAATTCATCACACTCATTTCATACGCGGAGCCGTTGTAGTTCACATGGCGCAGCTCACGTGCCAGCCGTTCCAGAGTATATCGCAGTTTCTCCAGAGTCTGTAAATTACCGGACGTAAGCCTTGCAGCCACAACACCCTGTGAAAATATGGGGGCTGTCACTCCGGCGAGTACACCGATGATGAGCATCACCATCACCATTTCAACCAAGGTAAAACCGCGATAACCTGCCATATCAGTAGTCCACCAAAATCAATTGAACCCGCGCCGCACCCGACCCGACACTAACGGCCACATCAAATAGTTTGCACGCGGCACCGACCGGACAACCATTACCCAGATAGGGCTCGGTCAGAGTCACCGCGGCAGGACCGTCTGCACCAAACGCTCCCAACGAACTGCAATCACTCACACCCCCCATGACATAACCTTGGATTCTGCGCAAGGCCAGTAAATATTCGCCGCATTCCTGTGCTAATTGTGCCGCAGCCTGTGTATCCTTGTTGCTGCGCACACCCACACCCATTTGTCCCAGCAAGCTCACAAACACCGCACTGCTGACGCTTAGCAACATAATCACCATGATGAGTTCTACCAGAGTAAAACCTCGGAGATTGTAACTGCGATTAAGTTTGACGTTTGTCATTCTCTGCCCTTTCAAAACAGCTGACAAAACCCGGTCAGCGGCTGCAGCAACACTTGTTGCGAATCCCCTGGTGTCGAAAGTGTAAATATCCTGGCGGGGGTTGCGCCAATTAAAACACCAGACTCCACGGGCCGACCCCAAACATCAAAATCTATATTGGCACCGCTTAGACTTATACCCGGCTCCAAAAACACTTGATAGGGTTTGCGTGTGACCGGATCGATGACAGGAGCGCTATTGCATGGCGCGGTAGCTGCCGGTGTCACACAACTGACGCTGTATGAGCCGGCACTGAGGGTCAACCGTAGCGGTTGTGCCCATGACAAGGACAAAGATTGTATGTGGCGTATATCGCTGACAAACAGTTGGGTTTGATTGGGCAACTTCAGTTCAGCGTTGGATGGCCATTGCGTTAGCGCATACGCGGATAAAATACCGGCCAATAACATAACAACGACCAGCTCCACTAGAGTAAATCCCTGCAAACGGTATCCCTGCATCAGCTGCTGACTGAATTGACCCAGCCGCATTTCCTTGCAACCGGGCTTAACTCAGTCCTTTAGGGTATGGGTATACCAATAAAAGTTGCTGTTTCACCGTTCACATGTGCAACGGTGCAAGTCAGCGAACCATCTGCATTAGGTGCTGCAGGTTCAGTGATGGAGTAATCTGCATCCAGCCCACCTTGAAGCGCGCCGGACACATCGGCACAAGCTGCCACAGCCACGCCATTGGCTACATTGGCAGAGCGAACCGCATAGTTTATGGAAGATGCAGAACTCAATGCACCGGCCATACCTTCCGTAGCTGCCTGCCGTGCATCACCGCTGACATTAACAAAACTGGGTACGGCCGTGGCCGCTAGAATCCCCAGAATAACAATTACCATCACCAGTTCAATTAGCGTAAAACCCGATTGATTGCCTTTCATAATTCCTCCGAAATGTACCATGACCTTACCAACTCCCTGTTACTTATACTCATATATCGTCGAACCTATTTCTCTCTTTAAACGGACACATTATCACCTTTGACGCATCCCACTGAATTCATTGCCCTATCCACCAAGTGTTAACTTCAGGCCACAAACAATTAACAGTAAAGACACTATGACGGCCACATTTTAATGCCACCAGTGCGACTATTTTTGCAAAGCCACGTTAGCGATGTTCCACATAGGTAGAAATACGCCCAGCGCCAGGATCAGCACGATGACACCGATCACCACCGTGAGTATGGGCTCTATGGATGCACTGATTCGATCCAGTTCATAGCCCACTTCCAATTCGTAGTATTCCGCCACCTCTTGCAATAAATTGTCCAAGGCGCCGCTTTGCTCCCCTACATCAATCATCTGCAGTACCAAATGATCGAAAATCCCCACCGTGGTTGCAGAACGATTGATGGATTCACCTCGCTCTATACCACTGCGCATGTTCAGCACTCGATCTTCGACATAGGTGTTATCCAATGCCCTGGCGACCACCGTCAAACCGGTGATAAGCGGCACGCCCGCTCGCATGGACATGGCCATCAAACGAGTAAACCGAGCCATCGTGGCTTTATGAATCAAGCATCCCACCAAAGGCAGTTTCAATTTGGTTTTATCCCACAGATACCTCCCCTCCACTGTACCCAGGTAGTAGCGGGTACCCGATACAGCCGCCACCGTGAGCAACAACAACACAGGCCAGAACCGAACTGTAAATTGGGATACTCCCATCAATATTTTAGAAGCCCAGGGTAACTCTCCCCCAAGCTTGGCGAACAAACTGGCAAACTCAGGAATAACGAACAAGTTGATAATCACCAGCGCCAGACCGATCGCCGCAATAACAAACATTGGATATCGAATTGCAGATTTAATCTGTTCCTTGGTTTTTTTATCTCGCTCCAGATATTTGGCCAACTGTAATAAAACCGCATCCAGACTACCGCTGGTTTCACCCACTTTAATCATGCTGATATAGAACAGGTTGAACACTTGTGGATGCTCGCTCATTGCGGTTGCCAGGTCTCTGCCCGATCGCAAACTATCAAGCAAACCCCCGATCGCTGTACTCAAAGCGGTATTGCGGGTGGTCTGTTGCAATCCGGTGAGCGCCGTTAAAATCGGAACTCCCGCTTTGAGTAGGCTGTACATTTGGCGGCTGAATTGAATCAGATCCGTATCTTTGACTTTTTCCGCAAACAGGCGTTCCCATTTTAGTTCGGCTGCAGACGTTGGTTCCACCGGATCGATGTTGACCGGTACCAAACCATTATCGAGCAATTGCGATGCTACCGTATCGGCGTTAACCGCTTCCAGTTCTCCTACGATGGAGTCTCCGTGAGAACCTCGCGCCTGATAACGATAGACGGGCATGATACAGCCTTAGTCCACCCAGCCGGCTATGCGGACGACTTCTTCCAATGAAGTCACCCCTTCCTGCATAAGATGCACAGCCCGTTGCAGCAAACTTTCATAAGCTGGGTCTTCATGAGTTTGCTGTATGAATCGGGTGTAGTCGCCAAGACGCAAGGTTTCTGCCAGACCACCTGTGATTTGCAAAAATTCGTGTACCGCTATACGCCCTTGATATCCGCTGAAACTGCAGGCCGAGCACCCTTTGCCCTTTTTTCCGATTACCTCTGTTTCCATCAAAACCCCGTGCTGCTCCAACCATGACCTCTCAAGGGCAGATGGAATATAGTCCTCAGCACACTGGTCACACACTTTGCGCACCAACCGTTGTGACAGCACCGCGTGCAGGGCTGAGCTGACCATGAAGCTCTCCATTCCCATATCAATTAGACGCATCGCGGCACCCGCCGCATCGTTGGTATGCAGCGTGGATAAAACCAAGTGGCCGGTGATTGCGGCTTTGAGAGCAATCTCTGCGGTTTCCTTGTCACGTATTTCACCAATCAAAATCACATCCGGATCCTGTCGCAAACTGGAGCGAAGCACCCGGGCAAAATCCAAGCCTATCTTGGAGTTGACTTGCACTTGGTTAATCCGAGGTAATTGAAATTCAACCGGGTCTTCCACGGTAATGATTTTTTTTTCCGGTGCATTGAGTTCGTTCAACACCGCATACAATGTGGATGTTTTACCACTACCTGTCGGCCCTGTGACCAGCAGCAAACCATGGGGCTTATGTATGGCTTTGCGAAAACGCTGCTGTACTACAGGCGTTAATCCAATATTATTCAGTCGCAACACCAAGCCCTGCTGGTCCAACAAACGCATAACGACGGCTTCTCCGGTCGATATAGGTAATGTGGATAGACGCACATCAATGGACTTTTGCTTCAGTTTCAAATTGAAGCGCCCGTCCTGCGGCAAACGTTTTTCCGAAATATCCAAACCGGCCATGAGTTTTAAACGGGAAACCAATGCTGTCGCAATGCGTTTTTCATCCATGACTTGTTCGTGAAGCACGCCGTCGATACGGCGACGGATTCTCAATACATCTTCATCCGGTTCGATGTGGATATCTGAAACATGAATCTTTGCCGCTTCCTCAAACAGAGTTTGAATCAACTTGACCACCGGCGCTTCACTGATACCAACCGATTGCTCCATAGTGGTTATATCAAACACGTTCTCCGATAATTCTTCGTCGAGTTCGCTGGCCAGGTTTTTGATATCACTTTCTCTTTGGTACACTTTATCAATCCCGAGCACCAAATCACTTTCTTTTACCACCACCACGTCAATGGGTTTTTTCAGTACCCGAACCACTTCATCATAGGTAAAAATGTTGGTCGGATCAGCCATGGCCACAACATAACCCTTTGGGGTTTGCTCCAACACCAATACGCGGTAGCGTCGTGCCAGGGTTTCCGGCATAGTTTGGGACACAGCGGGTTGAAAAGTATAGGTGGTTAAATCCAAGTACGGCAGATCCAACTGAGTGGATAGTAAGTTCATCAACATATCTTCATTGACGTATCCGCTCTCCACCAACACCCGGCCCAGTTTGCGACCACTTTTTTTCTGCTCATCCAACGCCGCAGCCAGTTGTGTTTCAGAAATCAGCTTGTGCTCTACCAACAAATCTCCGAGTCGGATTCTTTGTGTCGGTTTACGTTGAGCGTTTCCCATAAGACTAGTTACTCCCGTTTTTCGAGCCTTCCAAATACTCTCCGATCAGCTGTTGCCACTGAGAATTATCCTCAACAATGAAAGGGCGCAACAAAATGACCAGTTCGCTTTTTATCACCGAATGGCGCTGATGACGAAATAGACCACCCAGGATAGGAATACGACTTAGCACCGGAACTCCGTAGGTTTCTTCACGCGCTAAACTTTGCATTAGACCACCGATTACCACCACCTGGCCGCTGCGGGCTCGCACAATGCTGTCAGATTCCCGTATGGTGCTCAGCGCCAGCGGTACACTCATGGTATCTGTGGTGTTGATATTGATATTTTTTACACGCTCCCTTACTTCGGTCACGGAAGGATGTACATGCAACGTGATTTCATTATTGGCATCAATTTGCGGAATCACATCCAGCGCCACACCAGAGAAAAACGGTGTCAACTCAACATTGACGGATTGCTGTTGCGGGGATGACGCGGTACTGACGGTGGTTTCGGTTTTCACGCCTGTAACAAAGTACTCATCCGAGCCCACTTTTATGACCGCTTTTTGATTGTTGACGGTGGAAACTCTGGGACTGGATAGAACTTGAACGTCCCCTTGCGATTCCAGCGCCTCGATAAAAGTACTGAAATCTCCAAAGTTTAATGCCATGGAGAACACTCCGCCAAAAGCCGAGGACTGGCTCAGTAAGGTATTTTGAAGTTGAGTCGTATCCAGCAGCCCTGTTTGTCCCGCCGTATCACCAACACCGGTTCCGTTAAACACGCTACCGGAACCGTGTTGCCCGGCAACGATTTGATCACTACCGGGAGTAAACAATGAGGACCAGTTTATGCCTGCTTGAAAGCCTTCTCGTAATTCCACCTCGAGGATTTTGGCTTCCAAAACCACCTGCCGTTTTATCATTATCTGAGTGGCATCCAAATAGGCTTCCACGTCCCGTAACTCGGCAGGCATCGCCTTAACCACCACCACTCCCGACTGAGGATTGACCACCACCCGCCTGCCATCGGTATCTCCCACAATAGTCTCCAGGGCAGCACGCAGTTCCGCCCAAAAATCTGCGGAGGAAACCGTATCCACCCGACTTCCTGACAATGCTTTACCGCCGGTTTCTTTCCCTTGCGATTTTTGATCTGAGGCTGCGCCTCCATTGGTCAAGCGGCCGGAACTGACTTTTAGCTGGGATGCACCGGTTCGCTTTACATTCAAGTAATCGATATGAAAGATTCGAGCTTGCATACCGGACGGTAACACCTGATAACCGCTTTCGGTACGCCGATAGTCAAATCCATAAATTTGGCGCAAGGCATCCAAGACCTCCGTAACCGTTACCTGCTTTAAGCTTAAGCTCAACTCACCCTGCACCGCGGGATGAACCACCATATTAAATGGAGTGCCTTTTACCAGACTGAGGAAAACCGCTCGCGCCGGAGCGTTATGTACGGTGAGATCAAACCGATGTTCCGGTGTCTTAACGCTGTCCCGATTCGCCGGTTTGGACGCCTGCGCCAGACTTCGGTTAACAGCCTTGGCCCATTCCAGTTGCTTGCGCATCATGTCTGAAGGCTTGGTATCCACCTCGGTGGCAGCACAGGCACTGAGCATTGCAATTAGAGCGAAAACAACTAGTAGGTAACTGAGTCTTTCAAGTTGGAACCACATGATTTTGTCCTTAAAATCACTATCGTTTTATATCTATATAGCCACTGACGCCGTCTTCTCGCAAACGCAACACCAGGGTACGCCCGTTGTGCTCCAATGTGACCGAACCGGGATCGATTTTGGCTACCACGGCACCATCGACCCTATCTCCCGGCAGCAATATTTGGCCATTAACCACCGCCACAGTACGCTGCCCCGACACCAACACAGCAGACAAATCAAACCGCGACGCGGGTGTGATTGGGGCCGGAATCGCGGCACGCTTTTGCTTAGCCCCCTTGGAATACAAAGGCCGGGTAGGATCAGCGACTGTAGCTGCACTGTGGGTAAACAGTAAAATAACCAGCAACAGGCTGTGCCGAGTCTTATTACCCAAGGGATTACACACTGACCCATACCTCGTCCAGACTGAGCGTATAGATGCGAATAGTCACCATCGCATTGGGGAATGACGTCACCTCGTAGTCGAGCTCATCCCAGTAAAAACGCCACGGTAACGCTTCAAGTTTTTGCAAATAGGCCAGTGTATTTTTAAAGTCACCTTGAAATTCCACTTCCAGACCGTGTTTGTACACTTTGGGTATTTTCTTTTCGGACTTTTTTGCGGCCGCTTTCCCGGACCTGGTCGGCTTTTTACGCTTTTTCGGAACCACAGGCTGCACTTCTTCTTTATAACTCTGGGCTAATAAGCGTGGTGCCAGAGTCCTAAAACGAGTTACTTTGAGAGATTTTTCCTTACTCATCATGACCTGCAACATCTCTACCATTTGTTTGGGCTTTACAAACCCTACAGCCAGTTGTTGCTTTTTATTACGGATATCGGCGATTTGTTTTTCCAAACTTTGAATGTAGTTTTCTTTTTGCCGGTCCAGCCCACTGATGGAATGGCTCATAAATCGGATTTTGGTATCTATATCGCGGATTTGGCTGCTGACTGTGTTGACTTGTTGGTTTAAGGTTATATGACGCGCGCCCAGTGGCTTTAACAACACCATGTTCCACATCATATACAGTATGGCCAACAAACTCAGAAGGATGAGAATGCGTTCGCGCAGACTCAGCGCTTCGAATCTATCCCGATAGTGGATATAGCTTTTCATGGCGATTCCCCCGTTTTGGTTTTTATATCGGAGGACAAAATGAAATCCAGCCAGGGTCGGTCCGGTGCATCACGCACCAAATGCATGACTCTAAACTGTTTGCCCATCATTTGCGGTTCCTTAGACAGGCCTTGGAGAAACTTGGGTAACAGTTCCGGACTGACCGAGGCGCCCACAATGGTCAGATCCTTACCACCCTCTGAAATATTGAATTTTTTCAGCCATAAACCATGCACAACCTGGTTGGCCATACCCTGAATTAGAGGGGAGAATCCGTGAGTCTGGCTTTGGGGTGCGCTGCTCAACACGGACAAAACGTATTTTTCGGCATCCAGTTCTGCTTGCAGCGCCTGGATTCTATATTCAGGTGAGCCCTTCGGATCCCGGGACGCCGCTTCCCGGCTGATCTGCTCCAATTGCCCCAGCCGCTGGTTATGTTGTTGTTTTAATTGCGTGATTTGTGATTGCGTGGCGCGAACTTGCCAAAAGTTATACAGGTACAAACCGATTAGCGCGAGCAACACAATTGCCAAAAATTGCAGAAACACCGCAAAACTGAGCAATTTGCGTTCTTTGCAAAAAATAGGCTGAAATAAATTGATTTGCTGTTGCACAACAATCCCTGATCATGCGCTTTACCTAGGAATGTTAGAACGAGCAATTGCTATGCCACTCGAGTCGAAATCCTCGGGCAATTGTGGCTACAGTGTTAATTTTTCAACAATTCAATTGAGACAGAGCGTGCCCACCAACTGAGAAACTTCACTCAGATCGTGACGCTTCAGATAATCGACGATGCCTTGATTGATCTTAGGGCAGACCAGTGGATCGTAAAATAATGCCGTTCCTATGCCCACCGCACTGGCACCGGCAATGAGAAATTCCAAGGCATCCTCCGCACTGCAAATGCCACCTTGGCCAATAATAGGAATATCGTGATGTTTGCATACCTGGTAAACCTGGTGCACTTTCAGCAAGGCAACCGGTTTGATTGCCGGGCCGGACAACCCCCCTTGATTATTACCAATAATCGGCACGCGATTTTCGATATCGATGGCCATGCCGGTTAAGGTATTGATGACTGCAAAAGCATCGGTTCCCGCATCAACACAACGACGTGCATTCTCCGCAATATCCGTTTGATTGGGTGATAATTTGGTAATCAACGGTTTTTGTGTCACTGCGCGACAAGCCGCTACGACGCGGGCCGACATATCCGGGTCATTGCCAAATTGCACCCCGCCTTCCTTTACATTCGGACAGGAAATATTGATCTCCATAGCGTCAATGGGAGAATCATCAAACAAACGGGTTACAGCCGCATACTCTTCCAGGGTGGAACCGGAAACGTTGGCGATAAAGCGAGTTTCTTCAAAATCCAACTGCGGCAAAATGTCCTGCACCACCGCTTTTGCTCCGGGATTTTGCAAACCAATGGCATTTAACATTCCCATGGGTGTTTCCGCCACACGGTGCGGTTTGTTCCCTAACCGGGGTTCCAGTGTTGTACCTTTTAAACACACCGCCCCCACATCCTTATTGGAAAAGCCCGCCACCCGAGTGTATTCTTCACCAAATCCCACACATCCGGATAACAGAACCAATGGCGTTTGAAACTCCATACCGCAAAACTGGGAATGTAAGCTGGGCCTGTCTTCTTTCAACATGGTGATGTCCTTGGCGCTTTGGAATTTGAATACACCGATATTACACTGAAACCCGTTTTTGCTCCATGAGCCGCCGGGTTCCTGTTGAGGTAACGGTGGTATAATGAATCCTTAGGGGATTCCCAATAAGCCGTGACACTTAGAGAAATTCGATGTTCAATGTTGTTTTATATGAACCGGAAATACCGCACAACACCGGTGCCATCATTCGTCTGTGCGCCAATTGTGGCTCGCAGTTGCATCTGGTACAGCCTTTGGGTTTTACCCTGTCTGACAAACATCTGAAGCGTGCCGGACTGGATTATCATGAGTTCGCCAATATTCAAGTGCACGATAATGTGCAAGCCTGTTTTGCAGCAATCGGTGAAACAACCGTTTACGCGCTATCCACCAAGGGAAAAACCCAATATGCCGACGCTCGGTTTCAAAGCGGCGATACACTCCTATTTGGACCCGAAACCCGAGGCCTGCCGGAGTCGCTGTTGCACAGCCTAAAGGAGACACAAGTATTACGAATTCCTATGCGACCCAACAGCCGCAGCATCAATCTGGCCAATGCCGCCTCTGTGGTCGTTTATGAAGCTTGGCGCCAAAATGAGTTTAAATCACTCTAAATGAGTGTTTCAGATTTTTGTTCCCGCGCCAGCAGATCGTGCACGGCGTCACGGGGCAATTTGGCATTATACAAAACATCATAAACCTGTTCCGTTATGGGCATTTCCACACTCATTCGTTGCGCTACCGAGCGCACCTCTTTTGCCGCTTGCACTCCTTCCACAACCTGATCGATAGAAGCCAACGCCTGTTGCAGCGAAGCACCGCGGCCCATGGCCAGACCCAGGCGACGGTTACGGGATAGATCGTCGGTACAAGTTAACACCAGATCACCTAACCCGGCCAGACCCATAAAAGTCTCCTGTCGCCCTCCCAAGGCTAAGCCCAGGCGCATCACTTCGACCAAACCGCGAGTAATCAAGGCCGCGCGAGTATTGGCGCCAAAACCCAGACCATCGGCAATCCCTGCTGCAATGGCCAAAACATTTTTGACGCAGCCACCCACCTCCACGCCGATAATATCCTGACTGGTGTAGGCTCGAAAGGTGTCATCGTGCAGCCGCTGGGCCAAATCAGAGGCAAACTCATCAAACTCAGACGCCACGGTCACTGCCGTCGGTAAGCCTTTGGCCACCTCCACCGCAAAGGTGGGTCCGGACACCACAGCGGTACACAAGTTCTTGTGGACCACTTCAGCCACTACATCGTGAAGCAACAACCCGGTATGGCTTTCAAATCCTTTGGTAGCCCAAGCCAGGCGTTGGCCTTGACGCATGGCGCCGGCAATATCCTGCACCACAGCGCGAAAGGAGTGACTGGGAACCACCACCAGTAATTCCTGAGAAACACGAACCGCTTCGCCCAGGTCAGCCGTAATTCGGAGTGACTCAGGAAAGGGGGTATCCGGCAGATAGCGGGCATTATTGCGTTGCTGCTGCATGGTTTGCGCTTGAGTGCTATTGCGACACCATAAGGTCACCGGGGACCCATTGCGGGACAATAGCACTGCCAAGGCGGTACCCCAGGAACCGGCGCCAAATACAGAAATGCTGTCCTTGCGGGTATTCACCGTATTCGCTCGGCTAGTGTACGGGGTTTTCTTGAACGGGTTCCTGATTTGCCTGCCTTATGTGGTCCTGGTAAATTGCATCAAAGTTGACAGGCTGTAACAGCAGTTGCGGAAAACCACCCTTGGTAACCAAATCCGATATGGCTTCACGGGCAAAAGGGAACAGTAAATTAGGACAATAACTACCGAGCAAAGGCCCCATATCGGATTCGGAAAAACCGCTGACACCAAACACACCGGCTTGATGAACCTCCACTAAATAGGCGACTTTTTCACCCACTTTTGCCGTCACAGTGATGCCCAACACCACTTCATGCACCTCTGCGGCCAGAGCCTTGCCGTTGGTTTTCAGCTCAATATTAACCGTTGGCTCCCATTTCTCAGTGAAAATTTCGGGCGAATTAGGCGTCTCAAATGAAACGTCTTTCAAATACACTTTTTGCAGCACAAATTGCTGTGATGGTTGCTCTTGTGATTGTTCCCCAGAGCCCTGATTGGATTCGGTCATTATTACTTCCTACATTCTATGGTTTTTACCGGAAAAAAGCAGTCTAGCGATTTTGCTGTATCCAGGCCAGTAAATTTTGCTTATCCATCGCTCCGGCAATGCGGGCTTTTTCTATCCCGTTTTCAAACAATAATAGGCTGGGAATACTTCTGATATTAAATTGGGCTGCTAACGCCTGCTCAGTTTCCGTATTGACTTTCACCAAACGAAACTGTGGTTCCAATTCCTGAGCCAATTGGGCAAAAACCGGGGCCATCATTTTGCAGGGACCGCACCAGGACGCCCAAAAATCCACGACAATGGGCAGTTGGCTTTTTTGTATATGCTTTTGAAACCGAGCGTTGTTAAGCTCAAGAACTTGCCCTGTAAACAAGGGCCGGTGACAGGCACCGCATTTACCTCCGGCACCCAGTTTCTCTTCAGGTAAGCGATTGACCGCATCACACGCGGGACACACGACGTGCACCATGACTTCCCCCCGCCGATTTCCGTTATTCCAATCCCAGCAGGAGATCCAACTCTTGGCTCATATCCAGCTGGGCCATATCATCATACCCACCAATGTGCCGGTCTTCGATAAAAATTTGCGGTACACTGGTGCGTTGACTACGCTGTTCCATTTCGTGGCGTAGCTCCACATCTTGATCCACCCGATATTCGGTGTATTCAACACCTTTTTCCTTTAACAAGCGCCGGGCCCGTACACAGTAAGGGCAGAAGCGTGTACTGTACATTTCGACCTTCACAGTAGTCATAGCCTCAACCAATAGCCTCCTCCCGACATCAATGGACCAGCGATTTTACCTCGGCGTCCATCACGGAATTTTTTTCCACCGGCACCAGTCCCAGGAGGGGGTCCAATTCGCCGCGCTTGTCCAATGCATAAAGATCGTCACATCCACCCACATGGTGCGCACCGATAAATATCTGTGGCACCGAATCTCTGCCACCGGAACGTTGTTCCATTTCCGCCCGCTTATCCGGCTCAACATCCAAATCTATTTGTGCATACTCCACACCTTTGTCATCCAGCAAACGCTGCGCTTGCAAACAAAACGGACAACGCCGAGTAACGTACATCAAAACTCCGGATTCATTGCTTTGGGCCACAGCTGCATTTTTTACCGGTTCCGAGGTTTTCACCGGTTTTAGTTTGCGACTTTTATTTTTGTTTTTTTTTGTAATCGGCAAGTTACCTTGCTGCCAGGCAGCAATACCGCCACCGATGTGGTACAACTCGGTGAAACCCTGCTTTTTCAACACAGACCCGGCTTGTGCTGAACGCGCACCGCTGCGGCAGTAAATGATGATGGGTGTAGTTTTTAACTGATCGATTTCGTTGATGCGCCCGCTCAACAAGCCCAATGGTATGTGCAGGGCATCCAGGATATGGCCTTCGCTATATTCCTCATCTGTGCGCACATCCAGATAAACAGCATCTTTACTATTGGCAAGGCGCACAGCTTCTGTGGGCCGCAAGGCAATGACACTGCCCGGCAGCCAGGAACGGATCAGAAAAAACAATATGACGAACAAGGCGGCAAATAGTACCAAGTTCTCCCCAAAAAATTCTGCAAATTGTTCCATAAGGATTTACTGCCTTTGGTTACGCACCCAATTTTAATTATGTACCCGATAGTTATGTATGCCTTTAAGCATACAAAGAGGGAAATGAATACGAGCACCCCGCTAAAGTTACCCACTTATTCATTTCTGCGACAGGACTCCTGTCCTTGGGTCGGTGAAATTACCTCTCGCAAGCTCAAACACCAAAAACCCCGATGGAGACCGATTGAAACTCTGCCAAAACCTGCAATCCTGTATCTACCCCAGTAAAGCGGCATTAATACCGGTAACGCTATACTGATACAGTCGCAGCATTCTCTTACAGCCGGCAGTCACAGTTACTTCATTAAGTCGTGCTACAAAACACTTCCCGCATCATCCCGATCAAACGCAAAGTACGTGAGTCTCCAACCCGATAGTATACCCGATTTGCGTCCTTGCGCGAGGCAAGAATACCTTTATCTCGCAAAATAGCCAAGTGCTGCGAAATGTTACTTTGGGAGGTCCCCACCATGGAAACGATATCCTGTACGCTCACTTCCTGATCACCCAGGGCACAGAGTATTTTTAATCGTAATGGATGGGACATAGCCTTGATCGAGCGGGATGCTCTCTCAATATCTTCATCCCGTGTTATTAACGCTTCTTCATGCATATTTACCACCATAGTTCTGTTGCCCCACTGATTGTAGGCATATATCCTTCATGCTACGCATCGATGAGTTTTGTATGATAATTAACAATCATTACAAGAAATAAACTATAAAACAATATAATTCATTAGGTAATTACTAATATTACTAATTATTACACTTTTTAAATAAAACGAAACCTTGATTTACCTCGATTTAATCCCATTTTCTACCGAAAGCTCAGAGATTACCCAAAACAACTCTGTTACCTTTATGTATAATAACCTTTGTTTTCGAGACCCGAGTTTATTAAAATTAGCAGTTTAACCACGCTTGCAACCAGTTAAAGAGTTTTATGCCCATTGATCACAAGCCAGTCGTACTCATCGTTCTCGATGGGTGGGGATACAGCGAAAATCCTGAGAACAACGCCATTTATCATGCCAAGAAACCTACCTGGGACCGTTTGTGGAAACAACACCCCCACGCCCTGATCAAGGGTTCCGGCGCTGACGTCGGCTTGCCCACCGGACAAATGGGCAATTCGGAAGTAGGGCACCTGAATCTGGGGGCCGGACGTGTGGTGTACCAGGAATTTACCCGAGTCAGTCGTGCCATTCGAACCGGCTCCTTTTTTAAAAACCAAACTCTTACCGATGCAGTTGATTTGGCAAAAGAAAATGGCAAGGCGGTACATATTATTGGGCTGTTATCAGATGGTGGGGTACACAGCCACCAGGAACACATTCAAGCTATGGTCCAACTGGCTCACCAACGGGGAGCCAAAACCATTTATTTACATGCCTTTTTGGACGGTCGCGATACCCCGCCAAAAAGTGCGACAAAATTTCTGGAAGAAATGATGCAGTGTTTCCAGGAGACCCCTTCGGCCCGCATAGCGTCCATAGTTGGCAGATATTACGCCATGGACCGGGACCACCGCTGGCCCCGCGTCAAAGCCGCTTACGATTTGCTCACCTCCGGCACAGCCGAGTATGAAGCAAAAAACCCTCTCGAAGCATTGGAAATGGCCTATGCTCGGGGCGAGACCGACGAATTTGTCAAACCCACCCGCATTATCGATACTAACGGCAAACCGGTGTGCATCAACGACGGTGACGTGGTCATTTCCATGAATTATCGCTCCGACCGCGCTCGCCAAATCACTCGCCCATTCATAGAGACCGATTTTGCTGAGTTCGATCGCGTCAGCACACCGAGCCTGGGTGATTTTATCAGCCTCACGGAATACAGCTCGGAGTTCGACGTCCCCGTGGCCTTTCCACCGGATCGTCTGCAAAATGTGTTCGGCGAATATATTGCTTCTTTGGGATTACGCCAATTGCGCATCGCGGAAACGGAGAAATATGCTCACGTCACCTTCTTTTTTAACGGCGGCACCGAAACGGCTTCCGAAGGCGAAGATCGTATTTTGATAAACTCCCCTGATGTAGCGACCTACGACTTGCAACCGGAAATGAGCGCCCCGGCACTTACCGAGAAACTCATAGAAGCTATTAAGAGCGACAAATACGACACCATCATTTGTAACTATGCCAATCCCGATATGGTGGGTCACACCGGCAACTACGAAGCGACAGTAAAAGCCATTGAAGCCTTGGACGCCTGCCTGGCTAAAGTGATAACTGCCTTGGAACAAGTGGGGGGTGAAGCGATTATCACCGCAGACCACGGCAATGCGGAACAAATGCGCGACAAACAAACCGGTCAATCGCACACGGCGCATACCAGCAACCCGGTACCTTTGATTTATGTGGGTCGACCGGCCACGCTGGTCCAAAGTGGCGCATTGTCTGATGTGGCGCCCAGCCTGCTGTACCTCATGGGTTTGGACAAACCACCGGAGATGGGTGGAGATTCCCTGATCACCCTGGCAAGAGATGGAACGCCTAAGTTACATCCTGTTGAGGATGCCAGTAACGATCGGAAAATTGGTTAGAACCCCTCCCACCGTGGTTAGCCTTATGCTGGCCGTGGGTCTGTTAGCAAACAATGCCGGCGCATCACCGGAGTCGAAACTCGACACGCCATCCGTACAGGAATCTGATGCAAAACTCGAGACGCTACGCCGCGAAATTGGACAGATTCGCCGGTCTTTGGAACAAAGTAAGCAGCATAAGATTCGCGCGGAAAAACAATTACGCTACACCGAACTGGGCATCAGCAAGGTCAACCGCCTGTTGCAGGAGCTGCAACAGCAACTGGATCAACAACAAGGCCGACTGAAACAACTGAACCACACCCAGCAAACCCTGCAACACAGCCTCAGCAACCATACCCAGGCCATCGCCCGACACGTGCGCACCAGTTATCGCCTGGGTCGGCAACCTTACATCAAATTGCTGTTGAATCAGCAAAACCCACAGAAAGTATCGCGCGCCTTGCGTTATTATGATTATTACAATCGCGCCAGACTGGAACAAATTCAACGCTGGCAAAATGATATAAGCTCCTTACGCCAAACTCGTAACGCTATTGTCGATAAAAACCAGCAGCTCCAGGCTCTGCAAGAGGAACGGCTCAAAGAGAAACAACACATAGGCCAGCTGCATGTACAGCGGGCCCAATCGTTATTGGCATACCGGAAAGAGTTCGATGAAAAAAAACTGGATCTTGAAAAGCTATTGCAAAACGAGCAAGAGCTGCTAAATCTGGTCCAAACCATTCGAATCCAACCACCGGATCTACAACAACGTCCCTTTGACCAGCTAAAAGGACAGTTACCGTGGCCCACTATAGGCAATCTAAAGGCGCGATTTGGCAGCTCTCGCCATATTGGCGACCTAAAGTGGCAAGGCGTATTAATTGGCTCCAAGTCCGGCCAAGCGGTTAGAGCGATCGCTGCGGGGCGCATTGCGTACTCGGATTGGTTGAGAGGTTTTGGCCTGCTGGTCATTTTGGACCACGGCAACGGTTACATGAGCTTATATGGTCACAACGAAAGCCTGTACAAGGACACCGGCACCTGGGTACAACCCAGTGAGGTCATAGCCTCGGTGGGCTCCAGCGGTGGACAACAAAGCAGCGGTCTGTATTTTGAACTTAGACATAAAGGAAAACCTGTCAATCCCGCTAAATGGCTTAAGAATCCCTGATTCACCTCCGGATGAACAGATGCGAGCACAGATTTGTTTGTACAAAACGAAAAACGCAGGAATATTTCCAAGTTTTTCAACGCTTCAGCGCTCCTTAACGACATCCGTGCAAACAAGGAAGCGCTTGGCAAAACTGCGCTCAGAAGTTAATCAGTGCTGCTTAAATCACCTTTTTGCGAAGGTTTCATTGGCATTCCATATTGATTAATGTCTAAAATAAATGTACAAGATAAGTTTCTGCTAAAATTTGGGCCAGGCAAGGTAATAACCTTCGACATTACAACGGATTACAACTTCATTTGTTTATTAACTTGGAAATCACATGAACTCTACGACTAGCAAAATTCTTCTACTCACCACCGGTTTGTTGCTGGGGATCACTTTGACCATAGGCCACAGTGTCTTTGCGGACAAAAACCGTGCCGCTGCACCCGCCCTGCCCTTAAACGAGTTACGCAGTCTCACGGAAGTGTTTGGCCGCATCAAGCAGGACTACGTAGAGCCCGTAAGCGATAAGACCTTACTGGATAATGCCATTAAGGGCATGCTGTCAGGTCTGGACCCGCACTCCAGCTATTTGGATGTGGAGGGTTATAAAGATTTACAAGTGAATACCACGGGAGAGTTTGGCGGCCTGGGCATTGAAGTGGGAATGGAAGATGGTTTTGTTAAGGTCATCGCTCCCATAGACGACACCCCGGCTCAACGGGCCGGCATCCAGGCGGGAGACTTAATCGTGCGGCTGGACAGCCAGCCGGTCAAAGGCTTAACCCTGCACCAAGCGGTCAATATCATGCGCGGTCGGGTGGGTACCGATATTTTACTGACCGTAGTACGAGATGGCTCGGACAAACCCCTGGAAATCAAGATTACCCGTGACACCATCAAGGTGCGCAGCGTGAAACACAAAACCCTGGAAGAGGGCTTCGGCTATGTGCGTATTTCCCAATTCCAGTCCCACACCGGGGATAACCTGGAACAGGCGATTAAAAAACTGCGCAAGGAATCCAAGAAATCCGGCGGCCTTAAAGGTATGGTGCTGGATCTGCGCAACAACCCGGGAGGGGTTTTGCAGGCGGCTGTGGATGTGAGTGATGCCTTTTTGAAAAGCGGCTTAATTGTATATACCAAGGGCCGGGTTCCCGATTCTGAACTCAAATTCAATGCCACCGCCAAGGATTTATCAGGCGGTATCCCTGTCGTAGTGCTGGTTAACGGCGGTTCTGCATCCGCCTCTGAAATTGTCGCCGGTGCACTGCAGGACCACAAACGTGCCATCATCATGGGCAGCCGCACATTCGGTAAAGGGTCCGTACAAACCATACTGCCACTGCAAGGCAATACCGCCTTAAAACTAACAACCGCGCGTTATTTTACACCGTCAGGCCGCTCGATTCAGGCGGAAGGCATTCAGCCGGACATTGAGCTGGCCCCGTTAAAAATATCCAGCACTGAAGAACAAGGTGCAGGCCGCCTCAAAGAAGCGGATCTGGCCGGTCGCTTGGATAACACCAATAAAAAATCCAAGGACAAGAAAGGCGAGAATGATAAGCAAGACAAGAAAGAAGATATTTTGTCTCTAGCCACCAGCGACTATCAACTGTATGAAGCATTGAATCTGCTAAAAGGTATACATATTCTAAAACGATGAAAAAAGTACTGGTACCGCTGGCTCAAGGCTGTGAGGAACTTGAGGCCATAACCATCGTGGATTTACTACGTCGGGCCGGCATTGAAGTCACCACGGCCGGTCTGGACAACACCACGATAAAGGCCAGCCGGGGCTCGGTACTCGTAGCAGACACCACCTTAGACCAAGCACTGGAACAGGACTATGACATGATTGCGCTGCCGGGCGGCTTACCCGGCGCCGATCACCTCAGGGATGATGCCCGAGTGATTGAATTGCTGCAATACATGGCACAACAGGATAAGTATATTGCCGCCATATGTGCCGCACCGAAAGTACTGGCTAAAGCAGGCCTGTTATCCGGCAAATGTGCCACCGCTTTTCCAGGCACTCTGGAAAAACTGGGCCTGAACGATATCCAAATTCAATCCGCACCATGGGTACAAGACGGTAAAATGATTACCTCGCGGGGCCCCGGAACAGCGATGGATTTCGCCTTACGGCTGATAGAGGAACTCGAAGGGAAGCAGTGTCGGGATAATGTAGAAAGCACCTTACAGCGCCCTTGACTTTATTCACGTTAATTGCCTAAGCAGAGCTGCACTGGCATACGCACCTCAAACTCTGTACCAAAGCCCGGCACACTCTCCACCTTGATACTACCCCCCAGCATTTCACAATATTGCTTACTAATAACCAAGCCCAGCCCGGTTCCTCCATAGCGGCGAGTGGTGGACTCATCCCCTTGCGAAAAGGGCTTAAACAAACGTGCGAGCTGCTCTTGAGTCATGCCAATACCGTTATCCTTAACAGTCACCACTAACATTTGGTGTTCCAAGGTCACATACAATTCCAAACGCCCATTTTCTGTAAATTTGGACGCATTACTGAGCAAATTGAATAATATCTGACGCAGCTTGACAGCATCCGTCTGTACTTCGTAGATTCCATTGGTGGCATAGGAAACGCGGTTTTTACGTTGCGACACCAGAGGCTTGATCACTTGCAGAATCTCGCGAGCCAGGGCATCCACATTCACACGCTCAAAGTACAGTGACATTTGTCCCGCTTCTATTTTGGACAGATCCAGAATTTCATTAATCAAGTGCAATAAATGATTGGCGGCTGCGTGAATCTTTTCCAAATCATCAATGGTTTCCTCGTCACCGTTGACTTCACAGTCTTCCGCCAACAACTCACTGTAGCCGATAATGGCATTGAGAGGAGTTCGTAACTCGTGACTCATTTTCGCTAAAAATTGTGACTTGGCTATATTGGCGTCCTTCTCACTTTCAACCGTCACACGTAAATTTATATTGTCTCGAATCATTTTGTCCAAGTGGCGTATCAGAAAATAGACAATGATGTATATGGAAAAAAAGACTCCCGCCAATACCGTGGCAAATCGTAACTGACTCTGTTTGACCTTGTCGTATTGATCGGTGACATCACTGTACACCTCAAATACCGCCACAACCGCTGTGCCCGACTGGTCAGCCACCGGAAGAAAACTGGATAAAATATATCGATCTTTTACCACTTTACCGTTTCTAAAACGAAATTCACGATACTGCGAAATGTGGGTCAGTAACTTACCTTTGGAGGATTCGAGAACTATCCCCAGTTTGTCCGGATGTTGCGACTCACTGTGATCTTTGAGAGTGGAATACAGTGTGTATCCCTCCATGTTGTGCAATTCTACTGCCAGCACATTGGTTTCACGAATCAGCTCCAACACCGCTTCATCCATGACTATCTGCGCCATACTCAACCAGGACTTATCAAAATCCGCATTTTTGTCCGCCGAATGCATCAAACCCCTGATTTGAGGCCATAACACATTGGCCATCGTACGCCCCAAAACCACATTACTCTTTTCCGAGTAGTGTTCAATATCACTGTGGGCTACCAAACCGTACATCCATGTTAATAGCATAATGATTACCAACGCCAATGGTATCCCGGCGATCATCCAAGCCTTGGAAAGTCTTAACATATTGAATTGTTTGTTTTTATAGAACGGCTAATTTTTTAACGATTTTTTAAGATTACGGCCACGGAGAGAGAAAACTTTAATATTTGAATCAACTATTTAACGCCGGTCTCCCGGCCACGCGAAAATCAGTATTAACGCGCCCAAGCCACCTAACATCCAGGTCAGCACAGGCGCGTTGGCCCAAGTGACGGGCGTGTAGGTTTGTGAACTTTGCAGCAGCACAATAGCGCCCAAAATCAGGCTGGCACCGACAATGACTTTGACAATACGGCGATTGGAACGGCGTACTTCTCTTAGCAAACGCGCCATGTGTATTTCTGCTTGGGAGTTGTCACGCGGTGATTGCAGGTTGTGTAGAGTTTTGTACATTAAGGTGGGTAATTCCGGTAGTTTTTCGGTCCAAAAGGAAGCGTTGTCCTTTACGCCGGATACCAAGGAACGAAGACCGATTTGTTCGCTCATCCATTTTTCCAAAAAGGGCTTAGCGGTTTGCCACAAATCCAACTGTGGATACAGGCGCCGTCCCAGGCCTTCAATATTCAGCAGGGTTTTTTGCAACAAAACCAGTTGCGGTTGCACCTCCATGTTAAAGCGGCGCGCCGTTTGAAACAGGCGCAATAACAAATGACCAAATGAGATCTCACTTAGCGGACGTTCAAAAATAGGCTCACATACCGTGCGTATGGCCGATTCAAACTCATCCACCCGAGTATTACCCGGTACCCAGCCGGATTCCACGTGCAATTGGGCCACTTTGCGATAATCTCTATGGAAAAAAGCCAGGAAATTCTCCGCCAGATAGCGCTGGTCCTGCGGACCCAATGTCCCCATAATGCCGAAATCCACGGCCAAATACATCCCCTGGGGTGAAACGAATATATTCCCCGGATGCATGTCCGCATGGAAAAAGTTGTCTTGAAAAACCTGGGTAAAAAATATCTCTACCCCATCTTCCGCTAATTGTTTCAGATCTACTCCCTGCTCACGCAATGCATCGATATCACTGATAGGGGTACCGGAAATTCTCTCCATAACAATGACATTTTTGCGTGCCAAGGGCCAATGAATCTCGGGAACATATAGAATATTGGAGTTGAGAAAATTACGCCGCAGTTGTGACGCTGAAGCCGCTTCGCGCATCAAGTCCAGTTCGTCCAATATGGTTTTCTCGTACTCCCGCACGACCTCCACCGGACGCAAGCGTCGACCATCCGACCAATAGGTTTGCGCCAACTCAGCCAAAGTATATAACAGGGCCAGATCCCGTCTTATGGTGGGCTCTATGTCCGGGCGCACCACTTTGACTACGACTTCTTTGCCATTGAGCAAACGAGCCGCATGAACCTGAGCAATGGAAGCCGATGCCAACGGTTGTTCATTGAATTCTAAAAACAGCTCGTCTATGGGTTGACTATAGGCCTGTTCCACAATGGCACGGGCTTGCGCCCCGGGAAAGGACGGCACTCGATCCTGTAATTTAGCCAGTTCCACGGCAATATCTTCCGGTAACAAATCCATACGCGTGGAGAGTATCTGCCCAAATTTAACAAAAATCGGCCCCAGGTCTTCCAGGGTACGGCGAATACGCTCGCCGCGGCCAATGGATTTGTTTCGCATCAAGCGCCAGGGTGACAGTAAAAAGATAAATCGTAAAGGACGAAACAAATGGGTAGCCAGGATAATTTCACCCAGACCGTGGCGCACCAAAACACGGTTGATACTGATAAGGCGAAAAAATTGCGCCGGAGCTCCCACTTAATTTTTCCCTGTTTGGCTGTCGTTTCGATTTGCTTTGAAGGCTGATTGTTGCAGTTTGTTCAATCGTGCATTGAGGCGATCCACATCAGCGCGCAACACATCCACATCTGCCAGATATTTTTGAATTTCATACGGAGAAGGCAAAACCTGGATTTCCTGCTGAGCGTACTCCACGACGTCTTCGCTCAGGGTACTGAGCGTGTTACGACCCCAATGAAAAACATTGTGAAACAGGCTTCCGACTTTATGCGCGACGATGTCGCCGGTAACTCTGGATAAAAGCTCTTCCCAGTCGATATCCATATTACGCAGTATTTTTTGAAATTGCTCGCCTGTTTGAATTTCACCTTGCAGGGTAACATCGCCCTTAAACAAAGCATCACTGCCCTGGCGCTGCAGCCCCATCGCAGCAAACGCCACGGAGCCGGCACGTAATTCGGTATTCACGAAACCTTCGTAGTAGGACACCACCTGGATCGGGTCGCCGAAAATAAAATACAAACGGATATCCAGATCAGTAACACATAGTGCCAGCACTTTTCCCTGCAATAACTGCAGTTGCGCCGCACTATCCGAGTCCAGCTGTAACACAGCCCTCACTCCCTGCTCTATTGCCTGGGCAAATGTGCTGTGCAACAGACTTTTACCGGCGCTGCTATGTTGAGCCGCCTTATTCATCGGAGTTCACTCACTAGCTGCTGTATGGATTTTCTAGATTCGTCGTGTTCAAACAAATCCGGTCGATACAACACCACACTGCGAGCCATTTTGTCATGAAAACCCTGGTTTTTTGCATCCCACAGCATCCAGAAAAATCCCAGAAATAATACAAACTGCGACACATAATAACCGAAAAAACGCAATAGCACTTGTTTTGGCCCCAGACGCTGTAAGCTATGCATATCAACAACGGTGCACCCTAATAACAATTTGCCGGGGGTACCACTAAAAAAGAGCCAACAGAACCCGCAAAACAGCAAAGCAAAAACAATTTGCGCAGTGAACTGCCAATAGCCCTGCCACTGCCATACTCCGATTAGGGAAAAAAGCACAAGCAGCAACAGCCCGTCTAGCACGGCAGCCGCACTGCGTCGACCAAACCCAGCGTAGGAAATGGCTGTGCCTGAATTCAAAACTTATATCCGGTGTGCAGAGCCACAATCCCACCGCTAAGATTATGGTAATCGCAACGCTCAAATCCGGCATGTTGCATTTTTTCTTTCAGCGCCTGTTGATCCGGATGCATTCGTATGGACTCAGCCAGATAGCGATAACTGTGCTCATCATTGGCCACCAGCTTTCCTATGAACGGCAGCACTTTGAACGAATAGATATCGTAAAGAGGAGCTAAGCCTGGAGCAACGGGTTTGGAAAACTCCAAGACCAGTAACTTGCCGCCCGGCTTTAACACTCGATACATGGATAGCAGAGCTGCATCAATATCCGTTACATTGCGCAAGCCAAAGGCGATGCTGATGCAATCGAAGTGATTATCAGTAAAAGGGAGGCATTGCGCATTGGCTTGCACATAGCGAATGTTTCCTACCAAACCCTCATCGGTGAGACGAACCCGACCTTGTTGCAACATGGACTCATTTATGTCTGCCAGCACCACTTCGCCCCGAGGGCCGACGCGCTGTAGAAACTGGCGAGTGAGATCACCGGTGCCCCCGGCGATATCCAGCACCCTATGGCCCGGGCGAATGGAAGCGGCCTCGACGGTAAATCGTTTCCATAAACGGTGTACACCCATGGACATCAGATCGTTCATGATGTCGTACTTGGAGGCTACAGAATGAAAAACTTCGGCGACTTTCCCCGCTTTTTCCTCTACAGGGACACTTTGATAACCAAAATGGGTTTGTGCTTTTTCTTTTTCTTGATTCATAATTTCAACACGGCTCCCCGTTACCGTAGTTAAACAGTATGTGGCCAATAAAGGGCGAGCTGGCAGCTCTATAATATGAGGTTAAGCCTTGCGTTTGTGTCCCGCTTGCTGCAACCGTTGCAAATAGTCCTGCCACAATGCTTCCTGGCTTTCCCCCATTTCATACAAGGTTTCCCAGGAGTATATACCGGTGTCATGGCCGTCGTCGAATACCAGTTTTATGGCATAGTTACCGATAGGCTCTATAGCTGTGATATTCACTTGCTCTTTGCCCAACTGCAATACTTCCTGGCCAGGTCCATGACCGCGAACTTCTGCGGAAGGGGAATACACGCGAAGAAATTCACAGGATAAAGAATAGCGCTTGCCGTCATCAAAGGCGATTTCCAGCATGCGGGATTTTTGATGTAAATTAATATCTGTAGGTCTTGCCGTGGTCACGATGTACTACCTCTGTTATTGAAACCGGCTTACAAGATGTACCGGCTTAGGTCCTCATCCATGGACAAGGCACTCAATTGCTCGTTAACGTATTCCGCGTTGATTTCCAGAGTTTGACCGCCGCTGTCCGAGGCATCAAAGGATATTTCCTCTAACAGACGCTCTAACACCGTATGTAAACGCCGGGCACCAATGTTTTCAGTGCGTTCATTCACCTGCCAGGCAATTTCCGCGATACGAGCCAAACCTTCCTGGGAAAACTTCAATGTCACGCCTTCGGTTGCCAACAAAGCGGAATACTGTTCGGTGAGCGATGCATCCGGCTCGGTCAGTATGCGGACAAAATCCTCCACCGTTAAAGCCGAGAGCTCTACCCGAATGGGGAAACGTCCCTGCAGTTCGGGGATCAGATCCGAGGGTTTGGCTAAATGAAACGCACCGGAAGCAATGAACAGTATATGGTCCGTTTTAACCATACCGTGCTTGGTACTGACCGTGGACCCTTCCACCAAAGGCAGCAGGTCCCGTTGCACGCCTTCGCGGGACACATCCGGGCCACTGCTCTCGCTACGGCGACAGATTTTGTCCATTTCATCCAAAAAAACAATACCATTTTGTTCTGCATTGGCGACGGCACGCAGTTTAATGTCTTCTTCATTAAGCATTTTTGCCGCTTCTTCATCCGTCAACAGCTTAAAGGCATCACTGATGCGTAATTTCCGGGTTTTAGTACGGCCGGAACCGATATTTTGAAACATACCCTGTAGCTGGTTGGTCATTTCTTCCATACCGGGCGGCGCCATAATCTCAACCCCTACGGGGTTTGCTGTTAATTCCACTTCCACTTCTTTGTCATCCAGCTCGCCTTCGCGCAGTTTCTTACGGAATTTTTGTCGTGTGGTGGATTGAGCCTCGGCGAAGGTTTCCGCTTCCGGAGCAAAACTCATGCTTCGAGCCGGAGGCAGTAAAATATCCAGTATGCGCTCTTCAGCGGCCTCTTCAGCACGATGACGTACTTTAGCCATCTCCGACTCACGACTCATTTTGATGGAAATATCCACCAGATCCCTTACTATAGATTCTACATCTCGCCCTACATAACCCACTTCGGTAAATTTAGTGGCTTCCACCTTAATGAATGGAGCATGAGCCAACTTGGCCAAACGTCTGGCGATTTCGGTTTTACCCACGCCAGTGGGCCCAATCATGAGTATATTTTTGGGCGTAATTTCCGATTTAAGGGCATCGTCCACCTGGCCACGACGCCAACGATTGCGCAAGGCAATGGCAACCGCTCTTTTGGCATCGGCCTGGCCAATAATGTGTTTATCCAGTTCCTGAACAATTTCCCGTGGGGTCATTTGCGACATAATAGAATTCTCGTCTTGTGCTGACTATTTACTAACTGATTTCCAGCTCTTCAATGGTGACATGTGTATTGGTAAACACGCAAATACTGGCAGCAATGGCCAAAGATTTCTGCACTATATCCAGAGCATCCATTTCTGTGTTCTCCAGCAAAGCTAAAGCGGCTGATTGGGCATAGGGCCCTCCGGAACCAATGGCGATAAGACTGTGCTCCGGTTCAATTACATCTCCGTTCCCGGAAATGATCAGGGAGGTAGTGTGGTCAGCCACGGCCAGTAAGGCCTCCAAGCGACGTAACATGCGATCTGTCCGCCAGTCTTTTGCCAATTCCACTGCGGAACGGGTCAAATGTCCGTGGTGTTTTTCCAGCTTCGCTTCAAAGCGTTCAAACAAGGTAAAGGCATCCGCCGTACCGCCTGCAAAACCGGCGATTACCTTGTCATGATACAAACGCCGCACCTTACGTGCGTTCCCCTTCATTATCGTGTTGCCCAAAGACACTTGCCCGTCACCACCGATGACGACCTTGTTACCCCGTCTCACACTAACGATGGTGGTTCCGTGATATTGTTCCACTTACTGGTCCTTTTTCTTTGCCGCTGCATTCTACCGCATCCTTAATACAATGGGTGGAATCGGCATGTTTTTCAATAGTCGCCGCTAAAAAACCATTTCCTGGCTATTTTTGTGGTTTATTTCGCCGAGTTTTGGCTCGCGGATGGGCTTGATCATAAATTTTGGCCAAATGCTGAAAATCCACATGAGTATAGATTTGAGTCGTTGATATATCGGCATGTCCCAACAATTCCTGTACTGCCCGCAAATCACCACTGGATTCCAGTAAATGACTGGCAAAGGAATGCCGCAAACGATGGGGATGCACCCGACTGTCTAAACCCTGGCGTTCACCCCAGGTTTTCATACGTTGCTGTACGCTGCGCTGTGAAATGCGTGTACCGCGCCTGCTCACAAACAGTGCCGGCTCGTCCCCATGCGCCCATTGCGCACGAACTTGCAGCCACTGCTGCAGGCTATTCAAAGCAAAACGCCCTAAAGGAACCAAACGGGTTTTTGAACCCTTACCCAGAACGGGTAATAAGGATTGCTGAAAATCCACACGGTCACAATTCAAACCCACCAGTTCCGATAAGCGCAAACCGGCGCCGTACATGAGCTCCATCATAGCCTGATCGCGCAACTCCACCACGCCGGCGGTCTCCAAATCCAATAATTGCACCATCTGATCCACATCCAATGGTAGGGGTAATTTGCGCCGGGCTTTGGGTGCACCGACTCCCACAGCCGGATTATGCTTTAGCACGCCTTCACGTTGCAGGTACGCAAAAAATTGTCGAATGGAAGAAAGCTCTCTTTGCAGACTGCGCCCTCCCAAACCGCAACGATGACGCCAAGCCACATAGGCCCGTACTTGGTGCGCGTCCAATTCCAGTAATGGCTTATTGTGTTGTTCGAGATAACCCAGCAACTGGTCCAAATCGCGACGGTAGCTACTCAAGGTATGTGGTGAAAACCTTTTTTGATGCTCTAGATAACTGATATAACGATCGAGAGCATCGAGAACAGCTGGAGTGTGGTGGCTCACACCAGTGTTACTTGCGCGCAAAACGCGCCAAGGTTTTGCCAATCAGCGATGACATTTGATTCAAATAGACCGTACCCATGCCGGCGTAGAAGCGGGTCGCGTCGTAGCTGCCAATGGCGAGAACGCCCACCGGTCGCTTGGCAACTAAGGGCAATAAAGCCATAGAGGCAATTTTTTCTGCGCGGCCTTTAAATAGAAATTCCCGTTGGCGATCGTTAAACCGCCCCACCATGGCGCCGCCGTCCTCCAACAATTTGGCAAACTGCGCTCGAAATTGTCTGGAGTCTACTCGGGTACAGGATGAAATATCGGCCAGTTGTTCATCCAGAATCAGCAGATTCACATCGTCTGCCAGAAAATCCTTACGCATGCTGTGTTGCAGCATTTCGGCCAATTGGTTGGCGGCCTGAACCTGAATCAGATCCAGGGTAAAACGGTAAACTTGGCGACTCAGTTTTTCATTGTCAGCGGCAATTTGCAGAAAATCATCTAATTGTTTTTGCAGGTGTTCATTTTTATCTCTCAATACAGCCACTTGACGTTCCACCAGAGAGACGGCACTGCCACTGACATGGGGAACGCTCAGCTCCGCCAACAACATGGTATTACGTTCAAAAAAATCCGGGTGCTGTCGTAAATAACTGACCACTTCTTTTTCTTGAACCGGTGACCGTTCTACATTTTGACTTGTCTGAATACTCATAACGATATCCGCCCTTCAAATACACTTTGCGCCGGCCCTGTCATCCATACAGGCTTCTCTTCAAACCCCCACTGTATTACCAAATCGCCGCCGGGTAAACTGACATTCACGACTTCATCCAGCAATCCCCATTTTCGGCCCAATACCACCGCAGCACAGGCGCCGGTACCACAGGCCAGGGTTTCTCCCACGCCACGCTCATAGACCCGCAATCGAATATGGTTTCGATCCAAAATCTGCATAAAACCCACATTGGTACGATTAGGAAAACGCTTATGGCTTTCTACAGCAGCGCCTACCTTTGCCACCGGTGCGGCATCAACGTCTTCCACGTGAATTACTGCATGGGGATTACCCATGGAAACAACCCCAATAGTAACACTATCCGGCATGGAAACCTCTCCCGGCTTGGTGGCCACCAAGGCAGTTTTTTGGGGGTTACGGTCACCCGACAAATCCGCTGACAATCCTAAAACATAGCGGTCTTTGCGCACCTGTGCAACAAAAGGCACATCATCCGGTTCGAACACGGGCATCCCCATATTGACTCTGACCTGCCCGTCTTCCTCCATATACAAGACAATGTTCCCGGATTTCGTTTGTACTTTCAGCTCTTTTTTATCGCTCAATCCTTTGTCATGAACAAATCGAGCGAAGCAGCGGGCACCGTTACCGCATTGCTCCACCTCCGCACCGTTACGGTTATAAATACGATATCTGAAATCCGTATTTTCCGCCTGCGTTGGGGCCACTATCAAAACCTGGTCACAACCAATACCCGTATGACGATCGGCGATCGCCCGCACCTGCTGCGTGGTTAAACTTATTTTCTGGTTGATAGCGTCAATGACAACGAAGTCATTACCCAAACCATGCATTTTGGTAAATTGTACTTCCATAATGGTAATTACGACCCCTCGTCTATCTATGCCAATCGCCTGACTTGCCGCCGCTTTTTGAGTGTAGACCGATTTCCTTCATCACCATGCCTTTGTCCACCGCCTTACACATGTCATATATGGTCAACAATCCAATGTTCACCGCAGTCAATGCTTCCATTTCCACACCGGTTTGTCCGCTGCAATGAACTGTGGCGATACAGCCCACCGCATGTTCATGTTCCAATAACTCAAATTCTACGGATACTTTGCTGATACTTAAGGGATGGCACAAGGGAATCAAGTCAGCGGTTTTTTTCGCTGCCATAATTGCTGCAATACGAGCCACCGCCAAGACGTCACCTTTTTTGTGGCCGCCACTGCGTACCAGCTCAAAAGTTTCGGCTTGCATGCAAATTTTTCCGCCCGCCACGGCTTGGCGTTGCGTTACCGCCTTATTTCCCACATCCACCATATGGGCTTTTCCGTCTTGATCAAAATGGGTTAATTTATTCATTTTACGCAACTTTTATCCTTAAACACCCAACGCGAATCATCCTGTGGTTAATAATTGCTTACAATCAACTATTATTGGTGAATAGTAGCAGGTATTGCAATGGCGGTTGTACGCAAATCCAAGGAACTTTTTGCCTGGCTCCGGTCACAATAGGATGAAGTTATAGTATATTTTGCACCAAAGTATCCAGTACGAATTCATTAACGGTAGAGGATGCATTATGGCTGTTACCGCAAAATTTTTCGCCAGTTTGCGTGAAACGCTGGACTTGGAACAGACTGTCGTCAATTGCACTGACGGCACTACGGTTGCCGATGTTTGGAAAAACGCCACCAAAGGCGCGGATATGCCACCCAATACCTTAATAGCGGTTAATATGGAGTATGTGGATACGGAATTTAATGTCAGCGACGGTGATGAAGTAGCATTTTTCCCGCCGGTCTCCGGCGGCTAAACATCTGCTGACCCGTACTTGACTAAAGCATATCCAAAATCGTTTACATCCCGGATATTGAGCCCTTGCGGTTAAACCTCTAACAATTGCGGTATCACGAAAATCCTGCGTTAATAACACACACAAGCAAAAGAGGCCTATGAAAATTGAGCTGAAGGAACAAACGTTTGACCCCTGGCAGGAACTGCAATCTTATCAGTCTGAGCTGGATAAACAGAAAGGCAAAATAGGCGCATGCTCCTTATTTGTAGGAACCATGCGTGACTTTAATGCCGGCGATGAGGTAAGTGCCATGTTTTTGGAGCACTACCCACAAATGACATTACAACACCTGGAAAAAATCGCGGCAGAAGCATCTCAACAGTGGTCATTGGAAAACGTGTTCATACAGCATCGTTTCGGGCATATTGACCCTGGTGACACTATCGTATTAATCGCCGCTTGGTCCGCGCACCGGGATGGAGCGTTTCAAGCCTGTCGATTTATTATTGAACAACTGAAAAAACGTGCGCCTTTTTGGAAAAAAGAAACTCTGTCCGATAGCAGCCGCCGTTGGGTCCAACAATAGCGAGGGGAAGCTCTCCCCGGGTGTTTCAGTAATTGAAAACAGCTTCTAATCATGAACCGTCACGTGGGGTTTGTTATAGGCCATGGAGTCATCCACCGGGACAACCCGAATTTCAAATTCCATTTTCTCCAGATCCCCCATGACGTAGGTCGGTGCTGCACCCACTCCCCCCACTGTCCCCGGATTAATCAACCAGGTTTTACCCTGTTTCACAGTATCCAATTCCTTGATTTCCGCTCGATGATCATGGCCACAACAAACCAGGTCCCAATCGCCGGTGGTGCCCATCGCATGAGCATAGTGGGGATAATGTACCAGGAAGATTTTTTTACCTACCAGCTCTAAACCGGCATCCTGACCGTAGAACTCAATCACACTATCCGGTTCTTGTGCCAATTTGGACATATTGTACAAATCGCCGGTGTTATTTCCGTGGATGACGTGTACCGGAAGTCCGTGCTTCTGTAACACCCTTAGTGTAGTAGGAGCTACAACGTCGCCACAGTGTAATACTGCCTCAGCGCCGGATTTTTTCGCATCCAATACCGCTTCGTCCAGCAAGCGGCGGTTATCATGACTGTCAGAAACTATGCATATTTTCATTTGGTACAACTTATATATAGCTAATTAGAAACAAGGCTTCTCCGGAGCCGCTTCAAAACGTGTAACCGCTTCAATTATCTCCTGTTTTGCCTCATCCACAGAGGCCCAACCCTCTATTTTTACCCATTTATTGGCTTCCAAATCCTTATAATGTTCAAAGAAATGAGCAATTTGCTCGATTAACAAGGCCGGTAAGTCCGAAAGCTGTTGAACGGAGCGGAAGGATACACACAATTTATCAATGGGAACCGCCAGAATCTTTGCATCTGTCCCCGATTCATCGGTCATTTTCAACATTCCCACCGGGCGACATCGAATCACAGAACCACTGATTAAAGGGTGAGGCGTGACAACCAAGACATCGGCCGGATCACCGTCTTCCGAGAGGGTGTGGGGAATATACCCGTAATTACAGGGGTAATACATGGCCGTGTTCATGAACCGGTCGACGAACATAGCACCGGTGTCTTTATCAACTTCGTATTTTACCGGGTCGCTGTGGGCCGGTATTTCAATAATTACATTTACCTCATTGGGAACATCTTTCCCGGAGGTCACTCTATCCAAATTCATCGGTAACTCCAGCTTATGAATTGATCAAATAGATGACTTAGAACAAGAACAATCAAAGAAAAGGCTTGCTTAAAGACTTTCTTGGGCAGTTTTAGTTGTGTGAACAATTGTACCCCAGTTATGATAGCGGAGCCTAGTTTTTTGTCCGAGAGGAGGCCTACCTTACAATAAGGCACTAGGCAGGGAGGGGGCCGGTCCGTTAATCCGGCTATTGCGCCAGCGGTTGAGGCAAACAACAACAACGCGGAGGAAGTATCAGTAATGAACACTGTATCACTTATACCGCCTATCCTGGGTTCACTTGGGTTGGCCATCGCCTTTATCATCTACATGTCTGTAAAAAAACATCCCGCGGGTGAAGGCAAGGTCGCAGAAATCGGAGACCAAATTCATCTTGGCGCCATGGTTTTTATGCGACGTGAATACACCATGCTGGCCCTATTTGCCAGCGTCCTTATCGTGTTATTGTTTTTCTCCCTGGGTACAGGAACGGCCATTTCATTTCTCGTAGGCGCATTGTGCTCCGCAGGCGCGGGTTACATCGGCATGTACACCGCCACCAAAGCCAATGTACGAACTACCACAGCTGCGCATACACAAGGTGCCGCTTCGGCACTAACGGTTGCGTTTTTTGGCGGTTCCATTATGGGAATGACTGTGGCCTCTTTCGGCTTACTGGGCCTGGGCGTATTGTATTTGTTTTTCGGTTCGTCCCCGGAAACCGCCCACGTCATTCATGGCTTTGGCATGGGTGCTTCCACCGTTGCCTTGTTTTCACGTGTAGGCGGCGGCATTTATACCAAGAGCGCTGACGTAGGCGCCGACTTGGTAGGAAAAATAGAGGCCGGCATCCCGGAAGACGACCCCCGCAACCCGGGTGTCATTGCCGATAACGTTGGTGACAACGTCGGCGATGTTGCCGGAATGGGTTCTGATATATTTGAGTCCTATTGCGGCTCTATCATTGCCACTATCGCCATTGCCTCTACCATGTCGGCAGCGCTTATTGCCAAACTGGGCGGCGACCAAGGCGCACTGATGTTTCTACCCTTAGCTTTGGCCTCCGCCGGTTTATTGTGTTCGGCCATTGGTATTTTTATGGTGAAAATGTTTTCCGCACAAGCGCCGGAAAAAGCTTTACGCACAGGAACCATTGGCGCCTCCATAATCTTTATCATCGTCGCCTACTTCGTGATAACGGCAACGGGTGTTTCACCCAAGGTTTGGGGAGCCGTTTTGGCAGGCAGCGTAGGCGGTATCATTATCGGCCTGGTAACGGAATATTACACCGCTTCCACACCCGTTAAAAATATTGCCAAATCCGGGGAAACCGGACCGGCCACTGTCATGATTACCGGCTTGGCTGTGGGCATGCAATCGGTGGTGCTACCGTTATTAACCATTGCCGCCATTATTTACATCTCCACTTCTTTGGTAGATCTCTACGGCGTGGGTATTGCCGCCGTTGGCATGCTGGCAACGGTAGGTATCACCATGGCCATTGATGCTTACGGTCCGGTGGCTGACAATGCCGGTGGCATTGCGGAGATGGCTGGACTGGGAGAAGATACGCGTAAAATTACCGACTCTTTGGATGAGTTAGGCAATACCACAGCCGCTATTGGCAAAGGCTTCGCCATCGGTGCTGCCGCACTAGCCGCATTGGCAATCATCGCAGCGTTCGTGGAAACCGTGTCCCACAACATTCAGGGCTTTGAGATCAAGCTCAACAACCCTGAAGTGTTAATGGGCATGTTCATCGACAACATCTTCC
>JAOUJW010000027.1 GCA_029882975.1 Gammaproteobacteria bacterium | reverse complement strand
GCTGCTCCCGGATTCGTAATGTACCGGATTTAGCCCCACATAGGCCGAACATTGCGTGGCAGCTTTAAAATCTCGGCTCCTTATCATGGCAATCATGTATTGAGAGACCACCGGTCCCACGCCGGGTATGCTCTCCAGAAATTTGCGGTCTTTTTTCAGACTCGGGCTTTGATCAATGTGTTGATCGATCATATCTTTGAGCCGTTTGAGCTCCTTTTTGAGCTCTTTCATGACAATATGGATCGACTCAATGACTTCACTGGAAGCCATATTAAATTCAGCTTTCTCCAGGCGGTTAGATTCGCGCTGTAGGTCCTTTTCCACCGCGTTGTAACGTGCCATGGGGCTGATATGTCATTTCGTATTGCCACCATTTTTCAAACCATCCCCCCAAACCCAACTCTTCCCCATTACCGGTGTCTAATTCATTGCCGGGAGACTTGTGGATAAAGATTGAACAAGTTGTGATCAGCCGAGTGTTATCCACTGCACATTAAATAAACAAATGGCAATTAGTGAACAACACCCCACAAGGACGGGAGCTTTAGAGATTCAATTGGCTAATAACTTGTTGATAAGATGTTGATAAGGTGTTAGCACGATACTATATATTGTGTTAGTCGGAAATTGAATTTTAGAGCGAAAAACTGGAAAATTACAAGAGCATACGATACAAAAATAGGTAAGCTATTGTATTGTAATGGGTAATATTTAACACAAAAAAGCCCTAAGTTTGGTTGACAGTTTTGGACCTGATGCCTATGCTTACACCGCTACACAACATGTTGTGGTTACCCCATTTTCGACAACCAATGAGATCAAAACCAGCTGCTAACGTTTTTTTACCATATGCATATCTGAAAACGTGATATACGAACAAATACAAAATCATTAAAAGGGACTAACAATCAATGAAAGTTGCATCACTAGAACCGGTACACTCTCGTGTTGAAGACATACCGCTGCAAGCGGCGTCGCTGGACATCTGGGACAAAAAATACCGTCTGGCCAAAAAAGACGGTACAGTCATTGACGAAACCATCGATCACACTTACCAAAGAGTTGCCAAGGCCTTGGCCGAAGTAGAAGAAAACGAACAGAAACGCCAAAAATGGCAAGAGAAGTTTCTGTGGGCTTTGCGTCATGGCGCCATTCCCGCCGGACGCATCATTTCCAATGCCGGTGCCCAGGCTTACAAGCCGGCCACGTCCACCATTAACTGTACCGTCTCCGGTACCGTGCGCGACTCCATGGATGACATTTTGGAGAAAGTCCACGAAGCCGGGCTGACCCTGAAAGCCGGTTGCGGTATTGGTTATGAGTTTTCCACCTTACGCCCCAAAGGCGCGTTTGTCGCCGGTGCCGGTGCCTATACCTCCGGGCCCTTATCCTTTATGGATATCTACGACAAAATGTGTTTCACCGTGTCTTCCGCCGGTGGTCGACGTGGCGCCCAAATGGCGACTTTTGATGTGGGTCACCCGGATGTATTGGAGTTCATTCGTGCCAAGCGCGAAGACGGCCGTTTACGTCAGTTTAACTTGTCACTGTTAATCACCGACGAATTCATCAAAGCTGTTAAAGCCGATGGTCAATGGAAACTGGCGTTTCCCATTACGGAAAAAGAAGCCGAAATCGACAAAGTCAGTGTCTACGACGCCGATCAAGTGGTATGGCGCGAATGGCCGGTAAAAGAAAACTACATCGTCAATGAAGAAGGCCTGGTTGCCTGTAAAATTTACAAGACCATCCGTGCACGTCGTCTGTGGGACGTTATCATGTCCTCCACTTACGATTATGCCGAGCCGGGCTTTATCCTCATTGATAAAGTTAATGAAATGAACAACAACTGGTTCAATGAAAACATTCGTGCCACCAACCCCTGCGGTGAGCAGCCGTTGCCGCCTTATGGCTCCTGCTTATTGGGCTCCATTAATCTGACCAAGTTTGTATTGGAGCCTTTCACCGATCGGGCTCGGTTTGATTGGGAAACCTACCGCAAAACCGTATCCATATTCACCCGTATGCTGGACAACGTAGTGGAAATCAACGGCCTGCCGTTGGACGGACAACGCAACGAAATCATGCGTAAACGCCGCCATGGCATGGGCTATCTGGGATTGGGTTCCACGCTCACCATGATGTGCATGAAATACGGCTCCAAAGAGTCTTTGGAATTTACCGAACGCGTTACCCGTGAGCTGGCATTAGTCGGTTGGGAAACCGGTTTGGAGCTGGCCAAAGAAAAAGGCCCGGCGCCCATCATGGACGAAGAGTTCACCGTAACCAAAGAAATGCTACGCAAGCGTCCGGAAATGGTGCGCGACGGTTATAAGGCCGGCGATAAAATCAAAGGCAAGGTGTTGCACGCAGAGTACAGCCGCTACATGCAAAAAATCGCGGAAATCGCTCCGGAACTGGTGGATGAGCTATCGGATGTGGGCGCGCGTTTTACCCACCACAGCTCCATTGCACCGACCGGAACCATTTCTTTGTCTTTGGCCAACAATGCCAGCAACGGCATCGAGCCCAGCTTTGCGCATCACTATTTTCGCAACGTGATTCGCCAGGGCAAAAAAACCAAAGAAAAAGTCGACGTCTACTCCTTTGAAATGCTGGCTTACAAACAAATGATCAATGCCAAAGTGAAGCCGCAGTTGGAAGGCGACAACGCATTGCCGGAATACTTCGTCAGTTCAGACGATATTGCGCCAAACGCTCATGTAGACATTCAAGCGGCGGCTCAAAAGTGGATCGACTCCAGTATTTCCAAAACCGCCAACGTGCCCACGGATTATCCTTTCGAGGAATTTAAAGGCGTGTACATGTATGCCTACGAGCAAGGCCTGAAAGGTTGCACCACTTTCCGCTTCAATCCGGAAGCTTTCCAAGGCGTTCTGGTTAAGGAAAAAGATCTGGAAAGCACCACTTATAAGTTCACGCTGGACGACGGTAGCACCGTGGAGCTGAAAGGTAACGAAGAAGTGGAATACGACGGTGAGATCCACACCGCCGCCAATTTGTATGACGCTTTAAAAGAAGGCTATTACGGCAAGCTGTAATCAAGTGACACAGGCATCGGGTAACGATAACGAATAGGACTGATATCAATGGCTATTAAGATTGAAAAGAAAATTGTAAATTACGGCGTCGACATGGAAGACAAAGAGTCTGCAGCTAAGGCAGAAGCCGCGCAGGTAAAAGCCGAGGCAAGCAAAGAAAGCACAAAAGCAGACATGACCTCAGCTCAAAAAGCAGCTGTAGTGGCCAAGCCGGAAGCGTTGGAAGAGTCCAATGTGGTCCACATGCACGAAAAAGTGCAACGCCCCGAAATGCTGCTGGGATCCACCTACAAAATCAAAACGCCGCTGTCAGAGCACTCCCTGTATCTCACCATCAATGACATCGTGCTCAACCCCGGTACAGAGCATGAACTGCGACGCCCGTTTGAGATATTCATCAACTCCAAAAACATGGACCACTTCCAATGGATTGTGGCTTTAACACGAATTATCTCAGCCGTATTCCGCAAAGGTGGCGACGTGACCTTTTTGGTGGACGAGCTACGCTCCGTATTTGATCCGCGTGGCGGCTACTTTAAAAGAGGTGGCAAATACATGCCCTCACTGGTGGCCGAACTGGGTGATGCCATCGAAAGCCACTTGGTCATGATCGGTCTGCTCAAACCCGAAGGCATGGACGAGCACCAACAAAAACTGGTGGACGAAAAACGCAAACAATACGAGCAAGCCAGTCAGGAAGCCAAAGGCGAAGAAGAAAGCGATTTTCCCGCAGGCGCCAACCTGTGTAACAAATGCCAAACCAAGGCAGTGATCCGCATGGACGGTTGCATGACCTGCCTCAACTGCGGCGATTCCAAGTGCGGATAAACCAAACGCGGAAACTCTGTTGGAAATAAGAATAAAGAAGGGAGGACACCGGAAGCAATAGCATCTTACCCGAACAACAACACCTGGTGGGCAAGCGTTGTTGCACTTCTATCAAAAGCGCGAGGAGGGATTCTTGCGCTTTTTTGTTTTGAGTAATTCTCAAAACTTTGTTTGACTGTTAACCAATAATTAACACGCCTTAGCCAATAGGGTGGCAGGGGCAGTCCTTATCTATAGTGTGAATATGTCAACTTGCATTTTATTCTCAATTCGTACACTATTTACGACAAATAATTATAACTAAGCCTTTCCAAATTAATTTTTTCAAGATTTCGTGGCCACTCCACCTAAGCCGCCAAAAGCTCAGGTGTGCTGTTCTTTTATACTAAGAAGTGATTAGCATATGGTGTGGAAAGAATTGCCTTAGCCCTCCACCCCTATGTTGTTTTCAAACTCCCAGTATTTTATGCCGTTTGGGAAATATTTTTCCAAGCAACAACAACACAAGGAGAGACTGATGCTTAGCAAATTGATTGTTAGCTCATATGAAGCTTTGATTGAAGCAGCACTGTGGTTGTTTTTAGTGATCTGTCTGGTAGGTGGGTGGTATGGCGGCAGCACAATGGATCAATCCTTTGTTGGTGCTATCAGTGGATTGATTCTGGGGTTTGTATTTGCAGTCATGTTTTTCGGTGCATTTTTAGTTTTAAGCGATATACGAAAATCGGTGAGAGAACTCGAAACCCTCAATGCCTCTAAGCAATAAAAAGCAAAAACCGAGGTCAGTACTTTTTATGACAGAATTAGTGTGAACTGACCTCGGAGCTTTTTTGAGTGTAGCGACTAGTATTGCACAGTGAGTTCGACGTGGTTGGGATGAGGTTAAGGCTTAGATGAAATGGTTTGTACTGCTGTTGTTGTTGGGTATTGTCGAAGTCGTATTGGTGGCTCAACTCCATGAAATGATGGGCATGACCAACCTCGTCATTCTCTATATCGCCACCACCTTAGTGGGGACGATAATATTGCTGCTTCGACTACCGGAGTTTAAGCGATCATGGAAGGGGATGAGAAACAATAAAAGCTCACTAAAGAAACTCAACAAAACCGGGCGCAATATCAGTCAAGAAGAAATCCAGCAGATTAAACCGTTTTTGTTTATAACGGTTTACTTACCGGCCCTGATTCTCATTGCCATTCCGGGGATAGTAACGGATGCGGTGGGTATCGTTATTTTGGTGCCGGTGGTTAGTAATTGGTTGGTAGGGCGTGGGAGGTAGCCCGGATGCAGCTCTGCGGAATCTGAGGAAAGGACTCGTTTGCACAAAGGTTGAGTGTGTGTTGTACAAATCTGTGGTGGGGAATATGGATCTGTAGAGCAAAGGGGGAAAGTCTATTGCATAATAACCAAAAGCATAGTGGGGTTAGTATAGACATAGAGCCACTGTACTGTCATAGATCGTTATGCAATAGACTCGACCCCTTTTCTACGACCCCTTTTCTATATTGGTGTTGCCACCAAAAACAGAAGATCAATTGATGGAGTTTATATCAAGTATTAGAGGGAGGTGGCACAAGTTGGGTGAGGAGTCTCCAACCATTCCGCAGAGAATTTGGAAAACGTGTCAGAGAAAATGCTAATCATGGTCTTAACCCAAAGAGTGATCTAAGGAGTTTTTTGGTGTCGTCACCCGAAATTACCTAACAACGCCGCGGTTGTGCGTCACCTAGCTCGGAAGTCGTAATAATTACAGCACGTGGAGAGGTATGAAAACATTGCATACATGTCTATTTGTCTTACTTTTAAGTGGATGTTCCGGAACTATATATACTGTTCAGAATCCTAAATTTGAAAATGGTGTAACTGAAGGAGTCTTATTTTATGGCTATAAACCGGTTGAAAAAAAGGTTCTATTTGATCGAATACGCCACAAAAAGACAGGCGATATTACACATTCTATGTATGAAAACCCCCAAAGCAATAAATATTGCGCGCCAAACGTAATAGTCAAAAAGGTTATAGAGGCAGACTACAGTACAGTATACGCAGTAAAATATGTGCCCGGTTGGTTTGAAACAAATAAGTTTTCAGTAACCTTAGAAAAAGGTACTCTCCAGTCTGTGAATTCTGAATCTACGCCTGGCGTAAAGACAGCCGTTGAATCACTACAAGGAATTGCTTCCCTTCGTGAAGATATTTTGGATGGCTTTGTTAAAGCATCAGATGCGTCTACAGAAAAAACTCTTAATGTGCTAGGCGGTGGACCTGCGCAAGCAACACCGATTAAGTGTTCTACTAATGAATAATTACAGAACGAAAACGGTGTAAGAGTACAGTTTCCTCTGGTTTTGGAGATTTGACCTCGATATTTTATTCACTTGTACAATAGCAACAATATTAGAGAAATTATATGGACAACACATTGGAGTATGCTACAACACCACTGGCACTAGCATCATTAATCGCTATATTGGTCATTGGTGTTCTGAAAGTCCTAGTGTCCAAAAAGAATAATGCCCTAAATCGATTGATCACCCACTATGGTTTCACTTTGGTTCTATTGTTTGGTTTGCTTGGTAATGGCGCTTACTTGTACGATAGCTATCAATCTTCTGAAACGCTGATTATTGGTACCGTTGTAGACAAGAAAAGTGGAAAGTACCTGCCTCGGGTGCAAATAGATACCGGAGGGCATGCCAGAGGAATGACAAGTGACACAGGGGATTTCGTTCTGGCGATACCTAAGTCTAGAATTGCCGACCAATATCAGGTTAGTGCTTCGCTAGACGGTTACGAAAGACTGATAACCAGAATAGAAAATGAATCCAAAATGTTTGTCAGATTTGAGCTAGAAGAAGTTACTTTGGATTTGAATTCAACAATGCAAGTAGCAGACAAAAGGATAATTATTGGCCACTATTTAGGGCTTCCCGATATACAAATACAAATAAAGTTCGACAATCCTTTGACGGCACAGATTGTGTTTAAAGACCTGCAGGTTGAAGTGGTTTCACCATCAGGTAAATCACGGCGACTAGTACAAGTGGCGGCAGGTATCGATTCATACTCGCCACCACTTCCACCTCTGCCTAATATTTATGTTAACCCTACGCAAAAAGTACAATACTTATTTCGATTTATTCAATATGATAACAAAACTCACCAGCTAGCACTCAGAGCGCAAGCATCACTACAGTCCGATTCAAATTTCCAACAGCGTGGGCCGCAAATTGGAACCGATTTAATGAGTCAAAAATTAACTCAGGATATTGTATCTGCGATGAATACGAGTTGGTTTTGGGAGGTTGGAGAGTCTACGGTCAATGTGTCTGCTAATATCGATGGAGAGGCAGTAAAGTTTTCTAGAGTTGTGAAAATATTGCCGGATCAGATAAAAGTAATGAAGGCGAGTTCGGATTATTATCAGTCTGGTTTTGGTGTTTTTCAACCAGTTAGCCTTATGCCAGTAGGTTCGGCGGTGCCTGCACACCAAATAGAATCATCAGCACCGTAATCTAAATACCCAAGCAAATTCTAGAGGTGTAAGTTTAAGAATAGTTATAGGAAAAGTGAAGAATGACTGGAGGTCGAAACACTAGTCTCAACGGATCCGCTCTCGACCAGGATTTTCAAAGCTGTCGCCATTAAAAGATGCCTTGCATTTATTTCTCTACATGGTGTTGTCTGAGCTGCTTGAAAACGCCAAAGTGTTAGTGGTTGGCGCAGGAACGGGTGCTGAGCTGATTTACCTGGCGCGTATGTGTCCAAATTGGTATTTTACGGTTGTTGGACCCGACAAAGAAATGCTTGATGCTTGCCGAAAAAAATGTGAGGAAAATGAGATCTTGTCCCGTTGTTCCTTGCACCAAGGAACGGTGGAAACATTACCTGGAAACAAAACCGGGGTCAGAGCAGAATGGCACTTACTTAAGCGATAGTGTATTGGAATAGCACCGTAACTATCTGAAAATATAGAAGAAGGCTGGTGGAATGGTATACTGATTGTTACCACACAAACAACAACCATTCGGAGTCACCAGCCATGACACACCCTAACCAGAAACTGATCCACTATCAACAAAAACGTATAGCTAAGCGCGGCGAAACTTTGGATTCGTACGGGTTTTTCAACCTACTAACCAGTAAGAAACTTTAGACACTGTGGAAGCGCATCTTCCTGAACACCGAGAGAGACTTTATCCGCCAACTACAACGTTGTCACTGTTTTTGGCGCAGGTACTGAACAACGATGCTTCCTGCCAAGGAGCTGTAAACATACACACGGTTGAACGTGTATTCAGCGGGCTATCACCGAGCAGCAGCAAAACTGGGGGTTATTGTAGAGCAAGGCAGCGCTTACCGCGGGAGATGGTTTCGGCGTTGGTTAAGCAAACAGGTTACATGATGAGCGAACAAACACCAGCAGCTTGGAAATGGCAAGGACGACGGATTAAATTGGTCGATGGTACGACCATTCCAATGCCTGACACCCTCGCAAACCAGGAAGTATTCCCCCAGCAAAAGCGACAGGAACCTGGGTTGGGATTACCAATCAGCAGGATGGTAGCCATCGTTTGTCTATCTACGGGTGTGGTCCTCAACGCAGCTATGGGGCCGCTTAAAGGAAAAGGAAGCAGTGAATATTTCCTATTCCTCCGACTGCTGGATACCTTGGGGCCAGGCGATATCGTTTTAGCCGACAGGTATTATTGCAGCTCTATATAAACAGCGATGGCATATTGAGCTGGATCTACGTAATATCAAAACAACATTAGGAATGGATACCTTAAGCTGCAAAACACCTCAAATGAATGAAAAGGAGATATGGGTTTACTTTTTGGCCTATAATCTTATCCGACTGCTAATGGCCGAATCAGCTATACGTTCAGACATTCTGCCACGCGAACTTAGTTTTAAGCATACTTTGCAGATCTGGCTAACCTGGCATCGACAAGCACTAATTACCAGTGATAGTGAAAATGCAGCCGTGATGTTTATGTTGATTGCATCGCAACAGGTCGGGAATAGGCCAGGTCGCATTGAGCCAAGGGCGATAAAACGCAGGCCGAAGCCTCTCCCACTTTTAATGGAAGTTCGAGAAAAAGCGAGAGAAAACATAAGAAAACATGGGCATCCTAAAAAGCTTAGGGCTTAAGTAAGTGCCATTCTGTTCTGACCCCGGTTTTTCGGTTTTTCAACTCACAGTAGCGAAAAAATCGCCTTGCAAAACCGCAAAGTGATACTATACTATCACTTTATGAAAATTGAACTAGTAACCACTTTAAAGCGGCAGGCAACCAAAATTTTGGCTGAATTGCATGAATCAAAAGAGCCTGTTTTAATTACAGAGCACGGACAACCTTCAGCCTATCTTGTTGATGTTAAAGATTATGAGTCTATGATGGGGCGCCTGCAAATTCTTGAAGGACTGGCCAGGGGTGAGATGGCTATTTTAGAAAATCGCACTTATACACAGAAAGAAGCTAAGGCGAAAATGGGTAAATGGCTAAAATAATATGGACTGAGCCAGCACTATTGGATCTTAATGAAATCGCGGAATACATTGCACTTGATAAACCACACGCAGCGTCCACCCTAGTAAAAAATGTGTTTTCTACAGTAGATCGGCTAGAACAATATCCAGAATCTGGCCGGAAACCCCCAGAGTTAAAAAAATCCCGATATCGTGAAGTTATCGTCAATCCGTGTCGTATTTTCTACCGCCAAGAACAGGACGTAGTTTACATTCTTTTTGTAATGCGTAGCGAAAGAGAGCTTCGTAAATATATCCTAGAAGCTCGTGAAAATGACACCAGCTAACCGGCGATTAAACCCGGACCATTTTTCCGCTGCACCTTTTTAAATTTAAAGCAAAAGGTATCAAGCGTATTGTATAACGACCAAAGTCACAATGGGTTGGGTTTTTGTATAGACCAGCCAGAGCCTACTACTGGACTCACAACGTTTGGATGTTGAATTGACAAGTTCAAATAATCAATTTGGTCAAAAGTAGTCAAGCCTATTGTATAACGACAAGCTACGCAAAGGGCCGGTGTTATATAGACCAAATCAGTATTATTACAGGTCCCAAATACTCTAATAACCCCTGTGCGCTGGATATTTGTAAGCACCCATTGGAGTCAGGTTCGTGTGTGTCACGAATATTAAGTGCATAGCGCAATCATACTTATTTTGAATAGTCAGTAGGGTGTGTTGGAGTTGGGCTATACTAGGAATAGTTATTTGTGCGTTGATTCTTTAATTCCTGACTACCGAATGTTGGCTCCGTTATTGTATTGTTTTTGGGGTGCGGGTGTTTGAGTGCTCAAACGAATGCCCGAAGAAAGCATTCAAATCAAATCGGTTCACTACATGGATGGGGGTAATAACATATGGACCCGTTGTCTCCGCTACTAGCCGAAAACAAGCCTGTCGATTGGTGGTTCGCCTTCAAATTCAACGCCGAGACTTATACCGGTGACGAATCACTGGAGCCAAACCCCGGTCTTTTCGGGGGCCATCCCAAGGACTACAAGGGTGGCTTCTGCATGCGCTATACTTGTGCTAGCAGCGCTGCCCCCACTTTGAGGCTGGGCGACGGTTACATCGGCACGACGGTGCACGACCCGCTAGGTGCTACCTTCAACCAGGTCTACCACGGCAATTGCTATTATGTGCTGTGGAACGATCAGTTCTACAACGACCCGATGAAAAGTTTAGGCGCGCCCTGGGGCCACTCCAAGGGTTGCTTAGCCTGGGACGATTCCGGCGCCGGCTTCGTGCTGCAAGTCACCACGCCTTCGTGGCCGGCTTCGGGCAACAAGGCCAACCCGCGCAAGACCGATGGCAATACTTTGGGCTGCGTCAAGGACGACGACGTCGAGGTGAGCCAGCACTTTTTCGCGCTCAAGCTCTCCGCCGCTGACGTGGCCACCGTGCTGAGGAGCCTGGCCAACGCCAGCGTGGTCACCGATCCAAGCAAGCCGCAGATCGTGCGCAACGGCGGGCCGCAGAATATCCAGGACCTGGTCAACGCCTTAGGTAAGGAATCTAAGAGCACCTCGCCGCTGGTGTCGACGCTGTCGAGCGGCATTACTCTCATCGCCAAGCCTTCATTGCTGCACGTGCCGACCTGGCAGATGGTCTCGTCCATCCTCGACAGCGTACCGCTGCGCACCGCCACCTGGTGGGAAAATCCATATATCTACTCGACCGTTTCCGGCACCCCGATCAAGTGCTGGGCCACTAACCTGGGTGAGCCCGGTCCGGTGCAAATCGCCACCTCGGGCAGTTGGGATGGCAAGGTCATTGGGCTCAAAGGCGGTGACGGTAAGATGTTCAACCACGCCAAGGTCGGTGTCTCGCAAGACTCGGACCGGCACCTATGCATCTTCGGTGACATGAACCAGCAAGGCACACTGGACGGCATTGAAAAAGAAAAAGTACCCTGCGCCAGTTCCCAAAACGGTCGCGGTGGCCTGTTCTACGTACTGCAACATCAAGAACTGCACGCCAGCCTGACCAGTCTGCTCAAGGGCGACTCGGCACCCACGGCTGGGAAGTGACGGGCTTCACCGCAGAAAAACCGGGGTCAAAATAGACCTGGTTTCTTAACCCCGGTTTCCCTAGATGGACAAAAAAATTAAAGACACTACACAACCACTTTATTTAATGTATGAAACAACCAACTAGACACCTATCGATTCATTTTGCAAGTTTTCTTTATTTAGATGGGAGGTAGCTACTAAGTAAATTAACTACTTATTTTGTTTCTATTTTCTGTACAATTGACAAATATGCGAAATCAATTTGTGGTCATCTGCGTACTTTTACGAAAGGGGTTGTAGTGTATAAAATACTAGTTCTGCTCATTGTGTTGGTTGTTGCGGCATGTGGTGATGGCGATGGTGAAGTTGGTGGTGAAAAAAACAGGCCGCCACAACTATGGTCGGATCATAAGTTCATGGATATACCGGTTAGTTCATGTAGGGAGACTGGGCGTGGAGCACTAAGATCTCTGGGTTTTACCCGCGTGGTGCTAAACGGTAACTACGCATATGGAAACTACAAAAATAACAGGGCAGCCGTAAAATGTGTTGAAGTTAACGGTGGTTCATTTGTTTATCTGATGGTTGCTGGTCCTGAGAAAAGGGTAGTCGAAGAGCTTCGCAACGAAATTTACTGGAAATTTTAATCTGGATATTTGATCACTCGGTTTTGTTGTCTACAGTATAATGGTCGTTCCTAATACTGATACTGCTGGGAGCGATTCTTGCGTTTTTTTAACGGGTATGTTGAAGACCATCACAATGGTAAGGAGGCCTATATGAAAATGTCTGTCTTTATTCTTCTGTTTTGCATGTTAATAGTCGCTTGTGGAAACAGCTTAAAGAGCATTCTGTCCGATATCAAAGAAGGTAAAGTTCAATTTGTAATGAGCGCTATTGAAAACTCACCTGGTTTAGTTAAGGAAAAAACGGATACAGGTAATACAGTTCTATTTGAATCGCTTCGTTATGGGCATGATGACTTGTCAAAGCGTGCTATTCAGTTAGGTGCTGACGTAAACATTACGAACAGCCAGGGTGTGACGCCGTTATATTTTTCAACCAACAAAGAAATAGCAAAGTATCTTATAGATAATGGCGCTGACAAGCATATTAAAACATTTGAAGGGACTCCATTACATTGGGCGGTTAAGCGGGGGGATGTGGGGCTGGTGACTCTCTACATTCAGGAAGGATTGCAAATTGACTATAAATCGGGGCGAGGAAATACGGCTCTAGACTTGGCGATAAAGCGCAATAACGAAAAAGTTGCAAACATATTGAAATCGGCTATGGAAAGTAAATAGCTTGTAAGTCTCTCTCGCTACGTGTTGCGAATTACCCAACAATCTATCTTGGGAAAATTCCACCCCTATTGACCGTAATAACTACAAATAGAACAGAATTCGTTATTATTTTTGTAGGCGTGCAGGCAACATAGAGCCCAAAGTTTTATTGGCTCACAAAATACCAGCACTGCCAAATTCCCGTCATAGCTTTTCCAATAAGCTTGGTAAACTGGAGTGTATTTCTACAAATTTATGTTTTTGTCGGTCAATTTATGGGTTCTGTAAATCTTCCTGTAAATCTGCTGTAAATCTTAAACGGGCTGTAACCCCGGTCCTGTTAAAGTTTTTTAGGGGCAATTTAAAGTTTTACTGGACGCCTTTATTCAGACGAATTCCCTAGTTCTAAATTTGCTAATTAACTCAGTAGTATATCGAGTGTCAGGCAACCAAAAGACACCGAGAGGTATAAGGAATTACCAAGGCTCGGAAACATAAAATCGATATTAGCTCAACTCACTACTACTGTACCGTTCAAAACTTTTTGCTGAATTGGATTAATCATGGATAGAAAATTCTGGTTCGACTCATGGGATGAAGGTGGTTTTAAAACCAGTTTTCACCGACCCGATGTACACCGTTATATTCTTCAATATCTTACGCCTGAATTTCTCAAGGGCAAACGCGTTCTTGTTCCCCTGTGCGGTAAATCCGTTGATCTGGTTTACTTCAGCGCACATGCCGAACACGTCATAGGCGTGGAGCTGGTGGAAAAGGCAGTCATTCAGTTTTTCCAGGAACAGAATATGCCCTATGTCCGCCAAGGCGATAACTTTTTGGCTTCCGGGTTGACCCTCTTGTGCCGGGATTTCTTTGATTTGACTACCGAGGACATCGGCGCCATCGACTTGATTTATGACCGTGCATCATTGGTAGCTCTTCCGGAGCCCATGCGCTTAAAGTACATTGACAAAATAAACGAACTATTGCCGGTGGAAGGCCAACAATTCGTCAATACCATCGAATACGAACCCTCTCATGCGGAACCACCCTTCAGTATCGATGGAGAACAGCTTCGACTATACTACGGTCAAAAGTATCAGATAGAGCACTTGGAAAATCAACAAATTCCTGACCACGGCTTGATACGGGCCTGGGGGTTACATTGGGTGAAAGAACACGGTTTCTTGTTGACACGCATGAAAGAATAAACCGGGTTAGATCGGAAATGGAGTTATTATTCGAACCGGCGTATATTAGGGAACCTCTGATTAACGCCGTGAACAGTGCTCAAGAGCCTAAAGTTGTCCATTGCTGCGTTGCTAAGTTTGAAAATATTCTCGATATTCCCTGCACTTGGCGCCTTGCACTGAACAACTTTATTGCTCTTTATCCCTCGTCCAGGAATTAATCAGAGGCTCCTTAGAAACAATTACTGCACGCTATTGCGACTGGATATTTAAAAGTTAAGGTAATCAATCCTACAGGAGCGCTCTATCCGGAAAACTTTGTCGGAGCGAAAATGAATAATTATGAAGCTGATTTCTATTGTGAAAATTGCAAAAAAAGCGGATCTGTGACTTGTTTGTTAGAAGGTAATACCTTATGTCGGTGTCCGGATTGTGGATATGATGAACTTGATGTTTGGTGTGATGAATGTGAAATGGGAGGTTATTTTGTTAAAGATGCCAACAATCACCCTTTAACTTGGCAATGTGAGGATTGCTCAAATACATATCCAATTTCAGAATCGGTATACGCTAATCCGTCAATGGTGACTTACGAGGCTGTAGAAGACAGCTGAACAGCATGTGCGTAAAATAGTGCCCAATATACGTGGTAGGTCAGCCAAAAGAAGAGGATAGTTGATATACATGTTATACAGAGACGAATTATATGGGCCAGTCGAAATCATAGAGCCCGTATTGCTCGAGTTAATGTCGAGCAATGCAATGCAACGAGCGAAGGGTGTTTCACAGCATGGAATAACAGCTTTACTTGGTATTACGCCTCCATTTAGTCGTTTTGATCACTCCGTAGGATCAATGCTTCTCGTTCGTCGCCTCGGTGCAGATTTAAATGAACAGATCGCGGCACTCCTTCATGATGTTAGTCATACCGCATTCAGCCACGTCATGGATTTTGTGTTCAATGACCATAATGGACAAAGCTATCATGAAAAGGAAAAGGAAGAGTTTGTGGCCAATTCGGATGTTCCAGAAATTCTGAGTCGACACAACAAGGATTGGCATAAATTTATGGATGAAGAGCAATTTCCTCTTCTAGAACAGCCAACACCAGCGCTTTGTGCAGATCGATTGGACTACTTTTTAAGAGACCTGGAATTTCTAAAACTGTCGAACCCTCAAGCAATTCAAAAAGCCATCGATTCTTTGGGTGTTGCTGAAGGGCAGGTGGTAGTTAATGACATCGAAGTGGCACGTTGGTTAGCGTACACTTTTATTGAAACAGATCGGACAAGTTGGTCCAATTTTCGAGAGGTAGGCCTTTACCAGCTAACTGCCGAGGCAATAAAAACCGCTATGCAATGTGGCGTTCTGGACGAAGCCGACATATGGGGCACCGACGAGAACCTTTGGAATAAGTTAAAGTCATCAAACCTACCAGATGTTAGGTGCTGGACTGATTTAGTTACTCCAAGTACACGTTTCACCTGGGACAGCGACAAACCGGTTTTTAGTGTATCAACTAAAATAAGGAGTATAGATCCACCTTTTTTTGACGGAAAATCGGTTGCACTTTTTTCGGAATTAGATCCTGGTTTTGCAAAATATAGGGAGGATTACTTATCCAGTAAACAAGGATTGTGGCCAATGGGAATTGTAAAAGCTCCCTAAGCTATGGCGCTAACAATTAAGGCCACATTCAACCCGGAGTGCACCACACTGTTTTCTGAAGACTTCATACGGTGTTAGGTAATTCAGATTACGGGTCAAGGTCATTCGGGTCAGGTTCGTTGTTTCACAATATAGAGGATTCGTATGACCAGCATTATTAGGAAGCATTGTTAGGACACCCATGTTTTACAGCCCCGCCTCTGTTTTCTAACCTAGTTGATACCGCCAATGCCCATCAGAAAATGTGTTACACTATTTAGCAGATGCTCTGGAGCGATTTATATATAATAATACATCGTTTCACGGAGCCGGATTAAACGTCAGGTCAAATTATGACCATGTGCTTTCCAGCAGTTGAATTGTCAGAGGCCCCATGTTGAATATCGTAAATTCTTATATGCCGCGCACAGTAATTCTCATATTTATATTTTTGCTTAGTGAAAATGCTTTTTCACTCCAATGGTTAACACAAGATATTGAGCTTCCTAAACATCAGTTGCTGATCCCCGATTCATATCTGATCGATTCAAACAACAATCCACATCTATTTACTATCACCGGCGATTCCATACGCCATCTTTATAAACAGCAGAATCAATGGGTCAGTGAAGAATTAATGCCAGGTAGATTCACTTTTACCGGCAATATTCGCGTGGCTATGGATAACATAGGCAATATTCATGTTTTGGCACGAACAAATACCAACCCGGATCGCGTACATATGGTTTATCAAAATGGCAGTTGGCAAACCAAAACCTTCCCGACCGGTATGTTTAGTGGGGGCAGCAAAATAGTGAACAATGACGATGCCTTTAGCCTGGTTACTGCGGCAGGAAGTGAATTGGTCTACTATCGTTATCTCAATAGCACCTGGAATCCTCAATCAATTCCCTGGCCGTTGACCTTTACCTCCAAGTCGATGCTAAAAGCGAACATCAATTCTTCTCAGCAACTGGTCTTTTATTATCTTGACAACATTAGTTTCACCATAAATCGTGCAACTAGAGTGGCTAATGACTGGAATGTAGAGCCGATATTGACTATTGATATGTTAACAAGAACAAACCTCGTTAATGTAATAAATAATATCGAGGTTTCCTCCGAGAACACGGAAGTTATCTGTCATCCTGATCAAAAACCGGGTGATTTGCAGGTGGGTTTGTATTGTTATGAAGAATCCAATGGCAACTGGAACGAGATTTTCAGTGATACCGCCACAGTTCCTCCCGCGAACGCTAACTATGCGCCGCAATTAAAGACGGACGCTAACGGGACAGTACATCTGGCTTATCTTCATGGCGACGCACAAAACACGGTACGTTATCTCGTGCGCGCTAGTGGTATTTGGAGTTCAACGGATTCACCCGGTACTTCGCAAATCTACGATTCGTATTCCAGCCTTGATTTTGCAATCACCCCCTCGAGTCAAATTTCACTTTTTGCGGCAGCAAAAACAATTGAATCAAAAACGCATTTTTCTGATCTCGCTATCTTTTTGCCACAGTTGACAGACTGGCCTGTAGAAAAAATAGAGACGGTGTTATCAAATTTTGGATTCATCCATAACTCACGTGTTTTAAATGTAAACGCAGCCACCCATATTGTTTCTTTGGGCAATACATACCTGCTGCATACCGCCATTAATAATGAAGCGGGTGCCGCCCACACCATTGTGGATAGTCTTAACACTGCATTTACCAATGCATCTGATAGAAAGGTATTTATCAACAGTGGTCCAAATGGATTGCGGATGATGTACGAAGATGACAATCTGTATATTCTGCGACAAACAAACGGACAATGGCTATCGGAAACATTGCCCTATGGCGCGGATTTTGGTGAGTTTCGATATTACGAGCATCAACACGGTGTCGACAATCTCATTTTCACTACGGGCTTACCCGGCCCTTATGGAAGAACAGTTATTCTGGCATCCAATCGTACCGGTCAATGGAGTGAAAACCCCGGTTTATACATGAACTACAATCCGCCCCCAGGTTTTCTTCTAAATAAAAACAATGACCTGAAAGGGTTTGATCTGAACTATTCTGTTGACGGAAAAACGTCTTTATTTTTCGAATTCGATTTCAGTGCGAATTTAATAAACTATATTGATGACTCGGCCGCAACCCTCGATTTTTCGACGTCCTTGCCCAGATCCAACACCACGATTGTTGATGTCAAAATGGACAACGAAAAATATTACGTACTGTTCTATACCGCCAGCACCTATTATCTCAATGTCTACACGGTAAACCCAAGTGACAGTAAACAATATACAATAGGAACTGCGATAGATTCGGCAAAAATGTCGGTATACAACGGCCAGGCCATCATTAGTTATATGGGCAAATACGATGATACCCTCTACCTTGCTTATTATGAAAACTGCAATTATGTCAGCGACACCATCACTACTTTTCCAGCGTCACATACACTCGTTCAGGCCAACGTTCATCTAAATGAAGGAAATTTCGCCACCATCGTTTACGGATCAAGCAATCCTCAAACCTTTCTCAGTTCATTGTCCGTAGCAACAAGCCAGCTGGGCACACCTGTGACAGATTGCCAGGTGACTGATCCTGCCCCAAACCCAGATCCGAGCCCAGATCCGAGCCCAGATCCGAGCCCAGACCCAGGATCAGAGACCACTGACCCCGCACCCGGTGATGGTGGGTCTGGTGGAATCCATTTTGGGTGGTTAATGTTGATGTTATTTTTGTTACCAATACGATTCGCAACAATTAACCGATGCTTCCTCGCCAAGTCCGGCAGTATCAGGCAGTAAACTAGCCCTGTCGACTACAAAACCAAAGGGCTGCTTGTGTATAGCCCCGCCAGAGCTTACTACTTGGTTCACAACGTTTGGACGTTAAAAAAACTTGCGCCCTATTCTACAAAAAAGGGGCATCGAAAAAATGCCCGGTTTTCATCAGGGCTAAAATCTGTAAAACCTGCGAGTATCAGCTTGTGACAGACTCTTGCCTCAACCGAGGTGCTGTCGACGAGCGTTGGCTCTTTTAATTCGGCCTCTTTGACTAGTGGCCCGCTAAAACACTAAATCTTTATAATTATCTTTGCCGGACCCTGTTCTCGTAAGGGTGGCCACTGAGTCGTTATCATCGAATGGCAAAGTCGTGGTTGGAAAGACCGCTGGATTTGGCCGCCAATGACTCCCGGTATCGTCAAATGAGGAAAAAGAAGATGTTCGCGCGATATTTTTAGTGACACGCTGTACCAGATCGTGTGGTTCCGTGCCGATGAGAACAGGCAAAGACAAGTCACAACCCGTTTCCGATATCATGTACTTATTAATATCATCCGGCAGTGGATCCGTGTGGCTTCCTTTGTGACCTGGATCGTACCGAAGCCCGTCGTTGCCATGGCTGGGGTCCCAGTGACCCGGCACATCTCCCAGACTATCCCATGGGGGTGAAGGTGGGTTGCCTAGAAAATCCGAATATCGGGCTAATGCGTTGTATTGGGCTTTCATTTCAACAGATTTTAAACTGTAGTTGCCACGGACTTGCACCAAGGCATCGCGCGCATTTCTGGCCATTCCGGTACTCAGTAAATAGGCAGCAAGAAAACAGCCGGTGCGTCCCGTACCACCACTACAGTGTGTCACCACTTTACCGTACCTGCGTCGTTTTTTTACGGTTGTGCAATAAGCGTGTAAATGCTCCACCGATGGCGCATGCCAATCCGCCAGAAAACAGCTATACCATTCCATATCGGGAAAGCTTTTCACAGCCGCTTTTGTAACGCCTGATCCACCATATTCAATCGAAATAACCGTACGATAGCCTTCTTTATATAGCCAATAGGCGTATACCCAAAGAGGCTGTGTACGATTTTCGCAAAACTTTCTCATGCCGGCCATGTTTGTCTTAGCCAGCATTTTGTGGCCATCCGGTTTAGCAATAATTGTATCTAAGCCGCGGTAAAGCAGGGCCAGTGCATCTTTGTACTTGCAAACTTTGTCATTGTTGATACGCGATGCAGCTTCCACTATAGAAATAGTGTTGAGGTATGGCCTTTTTAGTTGGGCCTCTAACTTAAGACACAGATCTAACATTTGATAGTCATTCTTGTAATTGGGGTTACACTTTTTAACAAGTGCTTCAAATTGCGTATATAAAGACATGGTCCTTTCCTTTTTTTGTGCTTGAACTGTAAAGTTATGAAATCCTTGCCGGCCGCCAATGTTCACGGCTCTGTTACTGTCACTTACGTAACAATCCTTTGAACGGATTCAGAAATGATGAAAAAATTAAATTATTTGGATGTAAGGGGGGGATAAAACCTGTAGATCAGCCAATTAATGGGAAGCAGTGGACACACAGGTTTTAAGTAGCCTGGATGGAACCGGTGGAATCCGGGGGGACTTAAGATCTGGAACGGGTACCTTATGCTTTTTCAACAAGCTGCTAGGGGATTGTGTAGTCGGCGGTGAATTTATTCCGGAGTGAAATTTGTCATAAAAAAACCGGGCTGTGCCAGACAGCCCGGTTGGTTTGTGGTGTGAATAGCGAATTATAAATCCAGTGATGATTTACGTCGTCGAGTTAGCAACAGCGCAACTGCAAGTACCAGCAGCAGTAAACCAGGATCGAAGGCACCACCACCACCACCGCCACCACTACCACCGCCAGCAGCAGGGATATGCTCGATTTGTACCTGGCTCAATACGGGGGTGCGTACCGGCGACAGGGAATGCAGCACAGCCATCCAGCGTAAATCATTCGTGCCCGCATCCGGGAAGGTAAAAAATTCCCCGGATTTCACTTGATGCCATTTTGCACCACCGTTGTTAGACAGGTAGTAAGTGATCCCGGTATTTCGCGATGTTGGGGTGTTGCTGGTTTCCGTCGCGGTCAGTCGCACTACCGTGATATTGGTTTCGCTCGCATTAACCTGGCCTGAAACAACCTGCCCGCCGTGGGTCAGGAAGGCCACAGTGCGATAGAGTTTGTTGATCTGATTGTCATTCCCCACCACCAGGTCGAGGTCGCCATCGCGGTCCACATCGGCGAGGCTGACTGCATGGGTACTATCTGTGTCTGTGCCAATGTTGGTGCCGGCGGCAAAGCCGCCACTGCCATCATTCAGGTAGAGTTTATTGGTTTGACCACTATTGCCTGCCACCAGGTCGAGGTCACCGTCACCGTCCACATCGGCGAGGCTGACTGCACGGGTACTATCTGTGTCTGTGCCAATGTTGGTGCCGGCGGCAAAGCCGCCACTGCCATCATTCAGGTAGAGTTTATTGGTTTGGCCGACATTCCCCACTACCAGATCGAGGTCGCCGTCACCGTCCACGTCCCCAAGACTGACTGACGAGGTGACATCTGTCTCTGACCCAATGTTGCTGCCGGTGGCCGAAAAACCGCCGCTACCATTGTTCAGATAGAGTTTATTGGTTGTTATGTTGTTGCCAGCCACCAGGTCGAGGTCGCCGTCGCCGTCCACATCCCCCAGGCTGACCACGTTGGTGAGGTCTCTCTCTGTACCGATATCGGTGCCTGCGGCAAATCCGCCGCTGCCATCATTCAGATAGAGTTTATTGGTTTGACTATTATTGCTTGCCACCAGGTCGAGGTCACCGTCACCGTCCACATCGGCGAGGATGACTTCAGAAGTAAAGTCTAACTCTGTGCCAATGTTGGTGCCGGTGGCCGAAAAGCCGCCATGGCCGTCATTCAAGTAGAGTTTATTGGTTTGGTTGAAATTGCCCGCCACCAAATCGAGGTCGCCGTCGCCGTCCACATCGCCAAAACAGACTGACGTGGTGGCATCTGTCTCTGACCCAATGTTGCTACCGGTGGCGGAAAAGCCGCCGCTGCCATCATTTAAATAGAGTTTATTGGTTTGACCGTTATTGCCTACCACCAGGTCGAGGTCACCATCACCGTCCACATCCCCGAGACTGACCGCGAGAGCTCCATCTGTCTCTGTGCCAATGCCGGTGCTGGTAGCGGAAAAGCCGCCATGGCCGTCATTCAAGTAGAGTTTATTGGTTTGGTTGAAATTGCCCGCCACCAAATCGAGGTCGCCGTCACCGTCCACATCCCCGAGACGGACTGCCGTAGTGCCATCCGTTTCTGAGCCAATGTCGGTGCCGGTGGCCGAAAAGCCGCCGCTGCCATCATTCAAATAAAGCTTATTGGTTTGACCACTATTGCTTACCACCAGGTCGAGGTCGCCATCGCTATCTATATCGGCGAGGCTGGCTGCATGGGTGGAATCTGTATCTGTGCCAATGTCGATGGCGGTGGTAGCGGGAGAAAAGCCACTGCCATCATTCAAATAAAGTTTGTTGGTTTGACCCGTATTGCCCACCACCAGGTCGAGGTCGCCATCTCCGTCCACATCCCCGAGGATGACCGCGCGGGTGGAATCTGTGTCTGTGCCAATGTCGATGGCGGTGGTAGCAGGAGAAAAGCCACTGCCATCATTCAAATAGAGTCTATTGGGCGTGCCAATGCTATTATCAAGCCCCACCACCAGGTCGAGGTCACCATCTCCGTCCACATCCCCGAGGATGACTGTCCGGGTGAAATCAAAGCCAATGTCGATGCCGGTAACCGAAAAGCCGCCGTTGCCATCATTGAGATAGAGCTTGGTGGTTTGCCCGCCCGGCCCTGAAAAGTGATTGCCTGCCACCAGGTCAAGGTCGCCATCACCGTCCACATCCCCGAGGCTGATTGCGGAGGTCTCATCTGTCTCTGTGCCAATGTTGATGCCGGTGGCCGAATAACCACCGTTGCCATCATTCAGGTAGAGTTTATTGGTTTCACCCGCATTGCCCTCTACCAGGTCTAGGTCACCGTCGCCATCCACATCCCCGAGGCTCACCGCGAAGGTTCTATTTGCGTCTGTGTCAATGTCGATGCCAGCGGCAAAGCCGCCGCTACCATTGTTCAAATAGAGTTTGTTGGCTTGAAAGACATTCCCCACCACCAGGTCGAGGTCACCGTCACCGTCCACATCCCCGAGGGCGACTACGAGGGTGTTATCCGTCTCCGTGCCAATGGCGGCGCCGGTTGCCGAAAAGCCGCTGCTGCCAGCATTTAAATAGAGTTTATTGTTTACAATAGAATTCCCCACCACCAGGTCGAGGTCACCGTCACGGTCCACATCGGCGAGGCTGATCCCGAGGGTGTTATCCGACTCTGAGCCAATGATAGTGCCGTTGGTCGGAAAGCCACCGTTGCCATCGTTCAAATAGAGTTTATTGGTTTCACCAAAATTCCCCACCACCAGGTCGAGATCGCCATCGCGATCCACATCCCCGAGGCTGATTGCGAAGGTGCTATCGGTCTCTATGCCAATGTCGGTGCCAGTGGTGGAAAAACCGCCGCTACCATCATTGAGATAGAGTTTATTGGTTTGGGTGTTGTTGCCCACCAACAGGTCGAGGTCCCCGTCTCCGTCCACATCAGCAAGACTGACCGCATGGGTGGAATCTGCCACTGCGCCAATGGCAGTGCCGTTGGTCGGAAAGCCGCCACTGCCATCATTCAGATAGAGTTTATTAGTCTCATTTTCATTTCCCGCCACCAGGTCGAGGTGACCGTCACCGTCCACATCCCCAAAGCTGACTGCTCGGGTTAAATCACCGTCTGTGTCTATGTTGGTGCCGGCTTCAAAGCCGCCATTGCGATTATTCAAATAGAGTTTATTTAAGCCTCTATTCCCTACCACCAGGTCGAGGTGGCCGTCGCCGTTCACATCCCCGAGGGTGACCGCAAGGGTCTCATCTGTCTCTGTCACCTCGCCAATAACGATGCCGGCGTTCGGAAAGCCGCCACTGCCATCATTCAAATAGAGTTTATTGGTCTCATTTTCATTCCCTGCCACCAGGTCGAGGTGACCGTCACCGTTCACATCTCCGAGGGTGATCGCCAAGGTCGCATCTGCCTCTGTCACCGCGCCAATGATAGTGCCGTTGGTCGGAAAGCCGCCGCTGCCATCATTCAAATAGAGTTTATTGGCCTGGCCACGATTCCCCACCACCAGGTCGAGCTTGCCGTCGCCGTTCACATCCCCGATGCTAACCGTGAAGGTGCTATCCGTCTCTGAGCCAATATTGGTACCTGCGGTGCTGCCGTCCGGCAAATATGCCAGACGTTGCTTGCGCCAGGCCAGAAAAACCGCCCGTTCTTCCGTGGACCAGTTGGCCGTGGTTTTGGTCTCGTCCATCAGCGCCTGATCGCTAAAATCTTCCGTAAAAGGCAGGCCGGGGGTTGCTGCCTGCACCGCCATTGCAGGTAACAGCAAAAGACAAAAGAGGGTGCATATAAGTTGCACAATGCGGTCTGTGACCAGTTTTTTTGGGTAGTTCATCGAATTAGATCCTCATTATTAAAGTTATAAAGTCCTTACCGGCCGTTTAGGTTCACGACCGTTACTACCACATACGCAAACATCCTCTGAAAGGATTCAAAATTTGGAAACAAAAACCTGCGGAGATCAGTCAGTGAGCTGAGTTCCGCAGGGTGGAAGCCATAAGTCTATTACCCGACAATGTTAGTTTGGTTTTCCATGCCAGATCAATCGCTAAATACCCTTTGTTGGGTCAGAAACAATTACTCTCTGACACCGCTCTGACTACGATCGGCTAGGTGGCGATCTTGCAGCACCGCTCCGGCTAGAACCCGCGCGGCGTCTTCAATCCCGCAGCCTGTCGGGCAGCCAGCTGATCGGTTCGTTCCTGGGTGCAGAAGTGGGGTTCGTCGGGGGGCAGGTGCTCGCGCAGCGAGTCGAAGTCCACCACCTCTACACAAGGGGTGTCGGAGCACGACAATTTGTAGTCGTCGTCCAGCCCCTGCCATCGGGCAAAAACAAATGCTGTTGACGCACCTGCGGGATCCAGCCAATTAGCGACACCGGGATCTTTGCGGCTCAGCACTATCCGATAGCGGCCATCGCTACTGGGCCGCGCTTGTGCCATGGTGAGGCTGGTCTGGCGGTGGCAGTAATCCAGGCTGTTAAACCAAAGGTCACCCACCTGAATCGCCTGGTAGCGGGCGCAGGCTTTTTTCAACGTGATGATGACGGCCTGGTCCGCGCGCATCGGGAACACACCAAACGAGCTGTATTGGCCCCGAAGTTTCGTCTCGTCGGGTTTGCTCATGGCGCCTGTTTGTGACTTCCCTAGCAGCTTTTTAACCACGGCGATCCAGGCCACGACGGACTGAACGAGGTATTTCGATGCCATCCTGTATTGCTTTTCAACGAGGGCTGGAGTGGGGAGGGGGCTAGGCTCGCCGCGGTTGTCGACTCGCTCGATGTACCAGGTGCCACCCACTTCGTTTTCCCAATCCATGAAGCTCTCGCGTATCAGGATGTTCGCCGCCTTCGACTCCCCGTTGGTGTTATTGAGCCAGTTCCCATCACCAGGGTCTGTGTCACTGATTGTGATCATGAACTCGCCGTTCTTGTGGCACAGCTCCGGCAAGGAAAGAAAGCTTACGGGCTCGGGGTTGGGATTACCGGTGAACTCAGGGGCCAATTGGATCTGCAGGTCCGCGCTCGTGCCCAGTCGGCCACGAATAATGTAGGTGCCTGGGGTCTTTATGTTGGCGAGGTAATATCGGTTGTCAGGATTTATAAGACCAAACTGATTGTGCTGATTGATCAGGCGAAACTCCGGCTGATCTGTATTATGCAGGATGAACCCCTGGTCCAGGGCCGCCGACAGCTGGTGCTTCAGCTGCAGCTCCGCTGCCGCGCGTTCCTCCATAGGATTCGAACTCGCGGTCATCCAGGGTGCCTTAAACATGATCTTCCGCGCCATCTCAATGGCTTGAGCCAGCTGCGCAGCACCCCGGCCAACATCGGCGTCTTTGGTCTTGCTATGGATAGCCGTCTTTAAAAACCACGTACTGGCAGTGATCAATCGCATGATCAAATCAGCCAATAGCTCAAAGGCAGGTTTTGCCGTGGTGAAGTTTCCGGCGTGTAATTTGTCTTGGTATCTCATCGGTTTAAATCCTCTTTAAAGTGCTGTTACTACCACTTACGTAACCTTCATTCGCTGGGATTCAAAACCTTTGAAAATAATTTGAAAAAGCCGGCCTCTTTAATACTGAGATGAAAACAAAAAGCCCTACCGATGTCAGTCAGTGACTGATATCGGCAGGGCCGTTATGCCTAACACCATGAGACATGCAGTGCCCTATTGAAACACATACACCGCCCCGGCATTTTCGGTTCTACCATCGTCATCGCCGTCTTCATTGGGAGCCCCCACGGCTACAGTAGCGGTAGTCAGCGCAACGCTAGTGCCAAACTGGTCATCCGCCTGAGCATTATCGGCCTTGAGGTAGGACTGCTGGCTCCAGATAGCGCTATCACGGGTAAAGACATACACCGCTCCGGCATCCGTGGTGTTATCAGTGGGGCTATCTGCGGTGCTGCCGGCATCGCCGTCTTCAAAGGGCGCCCCGACGACCAGGGTATCGCCAGCCAAGGCCACACTGGTGCCAAAGCCGTCGTCTGCCTGCGCATTACTGGCTTTGACGTAGGCTTGCAGGTTCCAGCTTGTGCCACTGCGGGTAAAGACATACACTGCCCCGGCTTCATTGGCACCCTCGTTCAGGTTTGCTGCCGTACTGTTTGTATCACCGTCTTCACCGACTGCGCCCACTGCCAGGGTGTTGCCGGACAGGGCCACGCTGGAGCCAAACTGATCGTTGGCATCCGCATTGTCGACTTTTATACGCTGCTGCTCGGTCCACGTATTGTTATCACGGACAAAGACATACGCTGCCCCGGAATCATCTTCGCCACCCAGGTCATTGCCGTCTTCACCCACTGCTGCCACCGCCAGGGTGTCGCCGTCCAGCGCTACGCTAGTGCCAAACCGGTCACCCGCCTGGGCATTGCTGGCCTTGAGGTAGACCTGATCGCCCCAATTACCGTTAATACCAAGGGTATAGACATACACAGCCCCTGCCCCAGGGGCAGTATTGTTATTGGCGCCAATTCCGCTGCCGCTTCTGGCGGCTTCATCGGGCGCTCCCACCACCAGAGTGTCACCGAAGAGCGCGACGCTTTCGCCAAAATGGTCACGCCGGTCGGCATTGGTGGCCTTGAGCAGGGCGTCCGGTCTCCAAACACCGTCGGTACGGGTAAAAACATACACCGCCCCGGAGTCCGTGGCGTTGTTATTCGTATTACCTAAAGTGGAGCTTCTACCGCCGTCTTCGAAGGGCGCGCCTACTGCCAGGGTATCGCCGGACAGGGACACGCTGGCACCAAAATTATCGCCTGCCTCGGCATTATCTGCGGTAAGACGGTCCTCTAGAATCCAGGTAGAGCCACTTCGAATAAAGACATACACCGCCCCGGCATCGTCCGCCACACCGTCTTCATTAGCGACTCCCACAACCAGGGTATCGCCGGACAGGGACACGTTAGTGCCAAGCTGATCATCAAAGCTTGCGTTATTGACCTTGAGACGAATCTGATTTGCAACGTCTTCCGGGAGCACGGTAACACCATCACTACCATCACCGCCGCAAGCAGTAAGGGAAAGTATGATAAACGCCGCAAACAGCTTAAGGGCCGGTTTTAAAGCGGTTGACGTTTCTGCATTTACTTTTTCTGAATATTTCATTGTATTAATTCCTTTTTAAAAGTTGTAATGAATGTCTCGTAGGGCGTTGACGTTAACGTCACCGTTACTACCATTTACGTAACAATCCTTTGGATGGATTCAATTGGTTTCGATAAAATTTCAATATCTGCGATGCAAGGTACGTTTACGCGGATCAATCACACTTACTAACACATACGCAACAATCCCCAGAATCGATTCAATAGTTGTGAGAAAAGGAAAAGGAAAAGGAAAAGGAAAAGGAAAAGGAAAGGAAAAGAGAGGAACAAGTAGCCCGTATGTAGCGTAGAGACTGTGAAAGTAGTTTCACAGTCTGCTAGTGGTCCGTTTGGTAATAAGGTGACTTCAGAGGCCCCGGAGGGCCAAACAAAGGTTCTTGGCGGCGTTACACTCGCTTGAATTGGGCCCGCCAGTCCTGCGCTCCTGTGCCTTGCCAAGAACCCTTGTGTGGCGGCTGAAAGTTACCTTATTTACCAAACGGACCACTAGCGAAATACAGGTAGTGCGGACTTACTCGTTAAAGATCAGATAACGGTTATTGTTTCCATCAGCGACAATCAACTGATTCCCGCTTTGAGAAATACCGCTGGGACCATTCAGGGTCTGGGCACTGGCCTGACCATCTTCCGTTCCGTCCTGATCAAGATCATTCCGTGTTTTATGCGTAAAATCGCCCTGTCCCAGCACCACATCGGCCGGGGTGAAATTGGCGGTCGGGAAGCTGTTCCAGATTAATACGCGATTATTATCTGTATCGGCCACAAACAGTTGCTGGCCGTTTGAATAGACCCCGGTTCTGGGCCCACCCAGGGTACGGGCACTGGGCGTGCTATCTATGGCGTCATCCTGATTGTCATCATTGGCTGTACTATGCGTGAAATCTGACTGTCCCAGCACCACATCCGCCGGGGTAAAACTGGCTGTGGGAAAGCTGTTCCAGATCAATACACGGTTATTGAAAAAGTCCACGACCGCCAGGCGCTGACCGTCACTCCATACCGCTCTCGGAGAACGCAATGTCCTGGCACTGGGCGTGCTATCGGCAATACCATCCTGATTATCGTCATTAGATTGACACATAGTAAAACTATTCTGACCCAGCACGATATCGGCCTGTACATTATTCGTGGTCGGGATACTGTTCCAGATCAGGACACGATTACCTGAAGTATCAGCCACGATCAGCTTACCGTTCACGGCCCACATGCCTTCAGGGGTATCTAAACTCGTATTCTCACAAGGCCCGGTGAAGCTCGTAGTAAGATCTGCATGCCCGACAACAACGTCCGCCGGGATATTCCCGGCTGTGGGGATCGTGTTCCAGATCAACACGCGGTTGTTGTTATACTCGGCCATGAACATCTTGCCACCATCAAAGGCGACCGTCATCGGGTTATCGAACTCAGTCGCACTGGTGCCCGAATTATTCGATATCAGGTCAGTTTGTCCCAGAGCAAAATCCGCATTTTCATCATTCATGGTTGGAATCGTGTTAAAGCCCAACAGGCGATGATTAATTGTATCAGGAAGATACAAAATCCCGTTTGCGACCCCAGGATTACCTTCATTGGTGCTAGTGGTATTAGCATCCACCGTACCACCCTGATTCCCAGCGTTGTCGGTAAAATTGGCCTGACCGATCACTACCGAGGCGGCCTGGAAGTTGGTCAGATTAAGGAACGGCGTCTCATCGACGTTGGGTGCATCGTCACCACCGCCACCACAGGCAGTGAGGGATAACAGGGCAAAGGCAGCCAGCAGGTTCAGGGCCGGTTTGATGGCGTGTAAAGTTTGGTTTCTCATCGTATCAATCCTCATTAAAAACTTTCAAATTCTGACTCGCCGCTCATGTTCACGGCGCGGTTACTGCCACTAACGTCGAAACCCAAAGGAGGCTGGCAAAATGCATTGACCCACGATACTAGTCTGTAATCCCATGCCGGAGCAATCACAATATAATAAACACACCGCAGGAGCATAAACCTCAGGGTCGCGCACTATTTGAGTGCACTAATCGCGACTATAATTCGCTCCTATGATGGTGGATTTGTATGCATTCCCACGCAGGAGCGTGGGAACGTTACCCAAGGCTACACACTTGCTCTTTCCTCGCTTTATGAAAGACCTGTCCGGAAAAATTAAAATTTCCAGATTTCAGGTAATTCACGGTATGCTCAGCGACTCTTGGTGAGAACAAAAGCCCGGCGTGGCTTTCGTTCAGCACCAGGTGATCCTTTAGCCATGGTGCCTTTGTTTCGCTGACCGACACGCCACCATCATTGAGCTTCTCAAGCTTGGCTACCCGGCGTCCCAGCCCTTCTGCCTTGCAGCCGGCGATCTGGCTGATATCAAAGTCGCCGGTAACATTCACACCGCGACTCAAAATATCGAAACTATGGCCGAGCATAATCCGGCCTAAGCCAAATGAGCCGAACGATCTGGCGGCCTCACTCCCGGCGATGGGAGACCCCAACAGCACCAGGCGTTTGAAATGGCTTGGCTGGTATTGCTCCAGAGTGCGTAGCGCCAGTAGTCCACCCAGACTGTGCGCCACAATCGAAAAAGGCTGTCCCTCAAAGGTGTCGATGAGCCTGTGCAGGGCGTCCATATTGGATTCCACCGAACAGCGCACGTAGGGGCAAGAGAATATGGAGACTGCAAAACCCGCTTTTCGCATAGCGCGCGCCAGGAACGTCATAAAATAGCCGCTGGTCCATAGGCCCGGCATGAGTACTACTCTTTGCACTGCAGGTTCAGTTTTGTTCATCGAATTCATTCCTCTTTAAAGTGTTAAAATCCTTACCGGCCGCTATGTTCGCGGCCTTGTTACTAACACATACGCAACAATCCTCAGAATGGATTCAAGCGTTGCGAGAAAGTGAAAAGAAAAAGGGAAAGGAAAAGAGAGGACGCGTAGCCCGTATGTAGCGTAGAGACTGTGAAGAAATACGGGGACTCCCGGATTCCATTCGTTTCATCCAGGCTACAATATGGCAAACAAAAAACACGGTCGTAGGAGCGAATCAATAAACATGTTCAGATGTGCTCCCTCACCATATCGGTGGCGCAATGCGCCTCATGCTTGGCGATAACGTCACTATAAAAGCCAAGCATCTTTCGGGTGAAGCACTGTTCTGACCAGCCTTGTGAAAACTGCTGAGCATCTTCGGATAGCGATGCCAGAAGCTTCTCATCTTTAATAGTTGAAACGATCTTTGTACTGAAGTCGAAAACCTCCTCCAGCGCATGGATAGCACCCATTTCCGGTTCAATAATATCGCGGGTACCCATAACCGCCGTCGAAATCACCGGCACACCCAGGGCCATGGCTTCCAACAAGACCAGTCCCTGTGTTTCCGTTCTGGAAGCAAAGACGAAAATATCACCGGCGCAATAGCAGTCCTTCAATTCCGTGTCTCTGTCCAGGTAGCCGATAAAGCGGACATTCGCTTGCAAGCCCCGCTCCTTAACCAGCGCATGCAGATGTTTTTCGGCAGGTCCCTCGCCCACGATCACAAGCAGGATGTCGGGAATTGCCTTTGTAACCTCTTGCAGCGCATGAATCAGGAAATCGATGTTTTTTTCATGGGCCACCCGTCCTACATTAAGCAGCAGCGGTCGATCCTTTTCGATACCGTACTTGTTACGAAAGGCCGCGCCGTCACCGCCCTTGAATCGGCGCAGGTTCAGGCCGGTCGGAATAATCTCAGCTGTTGCCTCAACACCGTAGCCACGAAGGGCCTCTAACATGGCGCTTGATGGTACAACGATGGCATCAACACTGTTGCACTGTGACTTGGAAAAACGGCGAGCCACACTTTTCATCAAAGGTTTGGGGAGAAAAGGAACATAGTGGTACAGATATTCTTCAAAAAAGGTATGGTAGCTCTCGACCTTGGGCACGCCGAGAATGCGCGCCAGCTTCAATCCTGCGTAATGGGCAACAAACGGTGTCTGGATGTGAATAATATCGATGTCCATCCTTTGCAATTGCTTAACCAGACGATAGATATGGTGCGCCTTCATCATTCTGTCTTCTTTGTCCAGCGGTAGTCCGCGTGAGGGTATTCTGATGATCCCTGCTTCATCGTCGGTGGTCTTGCCATAGTCCGGTGCAATGACGGTAACTTTATGGCCCTTTGCCTGCAGTGCGGCTCTATAAGTCTTGATAGAGGTAGACACACCGTTTACCCGAGGAAAGTAGACGTCCGTTATCATTAAAATGTGCATGAGAATAAGTTCCTGTAAGGTCGGGTTAGAAGCAAAAGCTGAGCAAGGCGACGGCGGCCCCGATGATGGCACCAACGAGCACATCGCTAGGATAGTGCAGACCGAGAACCACTCGCGACAAGGCAATAAGCAGCGTCATGGAAACCAGTAATGGAGCAAGTAGCGGATAATAAGCCAGGGCAACCATGGTAAACGCGACCGCATGCAAGGTATGACCGGAGGGGAAGCTGTATAAGTCAAGCGGAGCTGTTCCGCGACGGATATTGTTCCACTTCAAATAAGGGCGTTGTCGTACCAGCTTATTTTTTAGTACCTTGTAAAACACCACGCAGACCAGCCCAACGGCCGCCATATGCAGACTGGCGATTGGGCCATTAACGGAATCGGCAATTGGAATAATTGTCATCAAAACATACCAGAACACGCCATTGCCAAGGCGACTGATTATTGCGAAGAACGGTTCGACATAAGGCCGGTCACCCATGTGATTAAAGAAGCAGCATAAGGTTTGCTCCAGTTCATCGAGTCGCTCAAAACGAGCATTGTATTTTTCGATAGCCATTGTTTTGATCTCATCCTGTGCGCGCTCGCTAGAGCGCGTGTGTTAAGTTTCTGCATGTCATTCCCACTTACGCAGAAACCCGCAGGATGGATTCAAAATTTTTAGGAATGAGCTGAATTCAACTGGAGCATCCGTTGAACCCCGTTGATCTGTCTGATAAAGTTCGGTGATTCACGTATCTATCTGGTACCCCATGCTTGATCAATCTATAGACAGTCAGGATCGCTTACTTCAGCTCATCGCCCAATGTGCGCTGAAGGATCAGGATGCCTTTAAAACACTCTACCAACTCACTTCCGCGAAACTTTTTGGCGTTGCCCTGCGTATATTGAAGCAAGAGGCCAGAGCCGAAGAGGCGCTGCAGGAAGCCTGCTTAAAGATCTGGCGCTACGCGGCGGATTACAATGTTCAGCGCGGCAGGCCCATGACCTGGCTGATCAATATCGTGCGTAATCAGTCACTTGATATGTTAAGAGCCAGTACCTCCAGGCAAGAAGCCGATCACACGGAATGGACGGATGAGTTGGAGGACACAGTCAGCCATAGCGGTGACTCGGAAGCCGACGATGAACTCAATCGATTGATGAATTGCATGGAGTTATTAAATGAAGATCAACAGAAGTGCCTGCTGATGGTTTATCACCAGGGCTTCACGGCATCCGAAGTTTCCCAACAGGGTAAATGGCCCTTGGGCACGGTGAAAACCTGGGTGCGTCGTGGGCTGGCCAGTATTCGGGAGTGCCTGAAGATATGAGCGATCAGGAAATGTCAGACATCGAAATGCTGGCCGCAGAATATGCGCTGGGCAGCCTATCCGGCACCGATCTCGAACGCTTTAAACAACTGATGAACGAAAACCCGGAGGCGCAACGCCTGGTGGTGAAGTGGCAGGAAGTGCTCGTACCGCTGAATGCGCAAACGCCTGAAATAGAACCGCCACCACGGGTGCTCGACACGCTTATGCAGAAAATTGCTGCCCCCGAGTCGCGATCCACGTCGCAACCTACGTCGCAAACAAAAACATCCTGGTGGCAGAACTTAAGTGTCTGGCGGCCCTTGGCTCTGGGTAATGGCATGTTGTCATTAGGTCTTGCCGTGTTTATCGGGTTCCAGGTGATGCAACCCACTACAGACACGGACGTCACGGCCGGCGATCTGGTCTATGTTGGTGTGCTCGAAGATGCCACACAGAAACCGAAGGTTGCCGTACTGGCTTACAACAAACCGTTCCGGCTGGAAATTAAAAGCAAGAATAAACTGGTACCGGAACAGGGGCGAGAGCTGCGACTGTGGATGGTTGACAAGAACAGCAATCAGACCGTTTTTCTGACCAGCGTGCAAGCAGGTCAGACGCGTATAGATGTAGACGAGCCGCTGTGGGAAAAGCTTAAAACGGCCAAGCAGCTGGTGGTCAGTGCTGATCCGGTCGCGTCTGAGAAATCGCAGCCTTCCGAGCTGATATTGTTCAAAGGTGCATGTGTCAATCTCAAGAATTGGTCTGCGGGTTCCTGATTCGCCACATTCAATCTGGAGCTTTTAAGATCTACGGCAATATAAATCTGGAAAACCGGGGTCAGTGTTCTGCCCCGGGTTTTGATGTAAACAAATATTCCTCAACCGGTATTGGATCGCAAGTTTTATTTTTGTGTCGACAATTCTTCCGCTAGAAGATCATATACAATTCTTACCCTTCGGTGGGTGTTCAGTTCCCGGTGGGTGGTAAACCAAATCGGGAACTCAAGAGGATCTAAGTCCGGCAATGCCTGTTTAACCAACGGTTCCGCGTCACCAACCTCCTCGGGCATGATGCCAATCCCCAGACCCGGTTTTCCACTCAACGTGTAGATGCTGACCGTCTACTGAATTAAGAGGAGCCAATGAAAAAGCCAGGATGCTCGAATATATCAATTATGCTAAAGCTGATCGGTGCTTCTCCATTTGTAGCGGGGTTGATAGCATTTTATATGGTATATGTAGACCTTGACGCGGGATTAAATACATCCTGGTTTGTTGGTTTGTTGGTTTGTTGGTTTGTTGGTTTGTTGGTTTGTTGGTTTGTTCAAGGCATAATGTTAACCTTATTTGGAGCGCTAACTTGGGGCTATAGGGCGTTCCTTTACTTTGACAAAGAAAAAATTTCTATCAACAAAAGACATTTATTTGTCTGGCAATCCATTAAAACTATATATTACTCTCACTTTCTTGATATTTTCGTTGACATGAGAACAGCTACACCTGCCATAGGCGGTAGCACTGAACCATATATATTGCGTGACTTTTCGAGGTATGTTCAAGGAGTTTGATTTAAGCTATCTTAATTTTGATAGGCGGGTTTTGTCTGAGCAGAGTTGGGATACATTAATGCAAACAGCTAGTAGTATCTCGGAAATATCAGGGCTTTCTATACAGCACAGTGATAAAGTAAAGAGTTATAAATCGCTAAGTTAAACTGTAAAATAGTTGCTATTAGTGCGGATTACATATCTAGGGGTGTTCTGAATATTATGAAATTAATAAACGGATAGTGGAAAGGAGTTGCCGGGTAGGATCCGGAGTCGATAAGTAACTGATCTAATTAACTATCTCGGTGTATATAATAACTCGATTGTTCAAGGAAGGTGCATTAGGTAACTAATCGGGTAGTCTTGGTTACGTGGACACAGAAACACCAAGGGTCAATATCGGTAGGTGCATACCCTGCCGGTTGTATCGTAACCAAAACTACGCAATGCCGAGACAAACACAGAAATAAGGTTTGCCATGCCTGAACCCGATTTAAAGAGACTCATGACCTTTACGTCACCGAAGGATCTCGGTCGGTGGCTCGAGGTGAATCACGCCACCGAAACTGAACTGTGGGTGAAGATATTTAAGAAAGGGACTGGTATTCCGAGTGTGACTTGGGAGGATGTCGTGATTGAGTCATTGTGCTGGGGTTGGATTGATAGTGTAAAAAAGTCGTTTGATAACCAAGCCTACATCCAAAGAATTACTCCAAGGAAAGCTCGAAGCAATTGGTCAAAAAGGAACAGAGAACATGCAGAGCGGTTGATAAGCGAGGGCCGAATGAAAGCGCCCGGGCTCGTCCATGTTAGTTCCGCCAAGGCGGATGGTCGATGGCAGAACGCCTATGTATCAAGTGAATTACAAGTACCTGCGGATTTCGTGGCGGTATTGGACAGTAATCCGAAGGCGAAACGGTTTTTCGAAACACTCAATAGATCGAGTCGTTATGTCATCGCTTACGGACTGACGAGCGCTAAGAAACCCGAAACCAGACAGAGGCGATTTGCCAGATTTATGGGCATGCTTGTCCGCGAAGAGAAACCCGTATAACAACCCAATACGGTGGGTCGGTGGTTCTATCTTGGGTAGTATTGAATCCTGTTCGTCGCCGCCTGCCGATTGCCAGAGCTAAGTGACTGGCTTTAGGGTGGCTCTCATTAGTGTCATTGATCGACTTAATCTTAGGTTCCCTGGATATGAAACCCACAGTTATCGTGCAACAGTGACTCTTTTAGGCATATCCGAAATCTTGTCAGAATTGTGTCACACTCATTGAGTGACTCTGGTTTACATTTTCAACTACATTTTGTCTATACTTCTGTATGTCTACGCTTGAAGGAAGAGGATAAGATGAGAGACAGATGCCTATTTTTAGTTCTGGCGCTCTTGCTGACACCTGTAAGTGCCAGCGAGGTTGAAGAATTGATTGTTGGTGGGCGTATTTACGATAAATGGTGGGTTGATGCCGGGCTGACGCCGCCTGATAGTACGCATACGGCATATAAAGACGGTAAGAAAAGTGGAAACACCACCTGGCGCTGTAAAGAGTGTCACGGTTGGGATTACCGCGGTAAAGACGGAGCCTATTCAAAGGGCAGTCACTATTCCGGCATTAAGGGAATTCGGGAAGCTGAAGGCCGATCGGTTGAACAGATACGTCGAATTCTAGAAAATACTCAGCACGGATATGGCAAGTATCTGACTGGCGAGCATCTAAACGCAGTGTCCCGATTTGTCAGCAAAGGACAGATTGATATGACTAAATACATCTCATACGATACCAAACAAGTTAAAGGTGATGCGAAAGAGGGTAAACGTCACTACAAAAAATATTGCCTGGATTGTCACGGTAAAGCAGGAGACACTATGAACCTTGCTTCCGGAAAAAGTAAGGCCGAATATGTTGGGACCATAGCCAACAAGAATCCGTGGGAAACATTGCACAAAATACGCTTTGGTCATCCCGGAGCTGTAATGGATATGAAAAGGATGCACAATAGCCGTCAGCATCACAGTTCCATGCGAAAGATGTGGGAGCATATGCCGCCTATGCTGGGCGTGTTGAGCGAAAAGGAACAGGTTGATCTGTTAGCGTACCTGCAAACTTTGTCTATGTAAAAGCAGTCCAGTCAAAATAACCATTTGGATAACACAAAAGAGTAAAGTCCACTTTACTCTATTATCCATGACATTCCATTTAGATCACGTTAAAGCATCCGTCGGTACGTCTTGCTCTCGACTCAATTTTTTCAAAGGCGAGGTATTATGGCGGCTTAGTCTATTGTGATGTCAATTGGAGATCCATATAGGCATTGGAGTAACAGGACCTCAAATGATGAGCTGGAACAGTGGAGCAGATATCTCGCTGTTTAAAAAGGCGGACATTATTTGTTCAGCGCTCATGTATTCTATGTCCACAAATGATAGGTGTTCAGATGGAGCGAGTCATACAATTCGTCCAGGTTGAACTGACTCTTGGGCGGTAGCCGTCGGTACGTATTAACCACAAACGCGTACACGTAAAAGGAGGGCAGTTAAATTGCACCAGTAGGTTGGAGTTAAGGCTAACACATTTGTTTATTGTTCAATCATTTTTGCTGTGTAGCGCTCAAAATCGCTGAGTGAATCGGGTAATCAGTTTTTCGCGTAAAATATTTGTTTGTATTACTATGTTAATCCGTTAAGCTATAGTTTCCTAGAAGAAGGGTACAATTACGATCCGAAGCTGAGAGGTAACGGTTTTAGAGAGTTTTATTATTCACTAATCGGAAGTAAAAAAACTATAGTCGAGGTTAATATGCATGCTACTAGATCTTTAATAATAGGCACTAGTTTGTGTCTGTCCACTTCAGTTTTAGCGGTCGAAAATGCTGGATTGAATGGACAACCGTTTCAAACCTTGAGCGAGCTGATTGAAGCGAATTCAGTAATTATTAGTCAAAATGCTGACGCGATCAGTAACCTGGAGAAAATGGTATCACAGCTAAAGAGTGACATTGCTGGTATTCAACAAAAACTCGATGCGCTATCTGGCCGAGTCTCTATAAATGAGAAGGATATTGCGGCGCTACTCGTACAAGTAAATAGCAACTCAGCATCACTAAATTCGCTGCGGTTGGACTTGTCCAATCTGAAGAATGCAACTGAAAAACTAGCCATTGAATTGAAAGCAGAAATAGCCTCGGTAGACGCATCAATTCGTGTTCTTATCGACAATAATAATACCTTGATACAAAATTTGCAGGTATTAGTAGAGCAGCTAAAGCAAAAAGTCGCGGAAAACACCTCGGGCCTGGACCCGTTAAGCGCTCAAGTATCTTTGTTGTTGGTTCAAGTAAGTAGCAATACTAATAGCATTACTTCACTGCAAGCGAGTCGTAATGAAATGCAAAGCCAGCTTGGTAGCTTGGAGCAAAATATAGAAAATCTGTCGAATTCTTTGAAAAATGTCATATCTCGAGTGGAAGCGTTGGAAGGAGGTAATTCCAACGCGTTTTTCGATTTTGAATCGGGCCCTCAAGGTTGGACAGTAGGCGGGTTTGCATTTACTTCCATAGGTTTTCCGTCGAGGGCACCAATGTGGGAGTTAGCATCGTCGTTGCCTGGATTTATAGGTAAAGCCCTACCTAGTACCTGGTGGACAAATCCAAATGTCGGAAACGATGGTGCAGAGAGAAGCTATGTTCAGTCTCCGGTACTTACCGCATTTAGCGATACAATATCAGTAAATTTTGACTCATTTAGCTCAAACGAGGGTGGTTACCCAACTGTGTTTGACGTGGAGCACGTGCAAGTGTCCATAAATGGCGGGCCATTTTCAGATATACATGGTCCGACCCCCGAGCTACACACTGGAGCAGATGCAACGTTCAGAAACATCACTTTTGATGTGGCTGGCGTGGTGTCGGGGGACACAGTGGAGATTCGTTTCCTCTACGATACTGCAGACTCGTGTTGTGGTCCGGGTGACATTACGGGATGGGCATTTGATAACGTTCTTGTTACTGGAGCGAAGTAGGGCTGGCCAAATGAACAGGTAACCTCGGGGCCGGAGAGGATTTTCGTAAAGTTTTCTCCGGCTCTTCCGGTTAATAAGTGGTTCTCTGAACCTCTAAGTCACGAATCCGCTCCTTGCCTATATGGTTTATGAGCGGTACGGGGTTTTTCGTTAAATGATAAGTGTACGAAGGAGCTGGAGGAGGTATAAATGGTATGTATTGGAACAGACAAACAACGGCTCCACTTAACGTGCCGCCGCGGGTCAGTACCTTGCAATGCGGCCCGTAGATTTGTGAATGCACTGGTTAAACTGTCGGGCTTTCAGGTTTTTTTGGTATTAGTTTCTTTGAATTGCGCCGTTGGCGCAGAAATGGAAATGTTAAGTAAGCTCCCGAATAGACTTGTCGACTTTCATGACAAGAAAGTAGAGAAATTCGACGATGCTCGATACGGTGCGTCTGCTGGATACTCTTATTCCGATAGTAAGAATCTAGCTCACTTAACCATTATCTTATTTGATGCCGGATATGGCCCAATAGAAGATGGAATAGATTCGAAGATAACTAACCGAGCATTCGATGCGGCGATTAGAGACATTGAATATTATGAACAAAAAGCAATATATAAAAATGTCAGGATAGAGCAAAGGACAAAAAAGAGATTCACTGCAAAATTCAATACATTGTATGCATATTTAAAATACGAGGTGGACACAACGGGCAATTACGATTATGAAGAGGTAGAGTCTTACTTAATTATGACGGGAATCAATAAATATATGCTAAAAATTAGAATAACCGGGAACCATAAAAAAATTGATGCAGTCTATATCTCTAAACTAACCGAAGTAATTCTCACGCATTTAAGCAGTTAAGTCGATTAAGGCAAATATCAATCTTCGAGCCCACGTGTATTAATCAATTCCAATTGAAAAAGTATAAATTTATAAGTAGCATACAGTTCAGCGGTCTCTGCTTTTTCGTTTCACGCGGATGTATCCTTATGCTAGTAACGAGTTATGATCAATGGCTGTAAAGACGCTCCATTTTTGCTATCAGTTTAGCCTGTAACAGACACGGGGAGGCTAAAATATCATGCAATACATAGACGAATTGTACGGAACAGTAGAGATTAAAGAGCCTGTTTTGCTGGATTTAATGTTAAGTAAAGCCATGCAAAGAACGAAGGGTATTTCGCAACATGGAATAACTGCATTGCTTTGCATAACTCCACCGTTCAGCCGGTTTGAACATTCTGTGGGTACCATGCTTCTTGTTCGACGGCTTGGCGGGGGAATCCATGAGCAGATTGCAGCCTTGCTTCATGATGTCAGTCATACCGCGTTTAGCCATGTAATTGACTTTGTTTTTAACGATCACAGCCGACAAAGCTATCACGAAGAGAAAAAACAGGACTTTATTGCTAACTCAGATATTCCTGGGATCCTAAACTGCCACAACATGGATTGGCGTGAGTTTATGGATGAAGAGAGGTTTTCGCTGTTGGAGCAACCGTCACCTGCACTGTGCGCTGATAGATTAGACTATTTTTTTAGGGATCTGGAGTACCTGCGGTTGTCCAGTAATAAGGAAATTCAAAGAGCCATAGATTCTTTAGATGTTATAGACGGGCGTATCGTAGTGAACAACGCGGAGACAGCGCGTTGGTTGGCATACACATATATAGAAACCGATAGAACCAGCTGGTCAAATTATCGTGAGGTAGGTCTTTATCAACTTACTGCAGAGGCAATTAAGGCCGCTCAGCACTTCGGGGTCTTACAAGAAACGGATCTTTGGGGTACAGACGATGAGCTGTGGCACAAACTAACGTCATCAGACTTGCCCGAGGTAAAATGCTGGGTTGATTTGCTGACACCGGGTACGCGTTTCACTTGGAATAAGGATGAGCCAGTATTTAGCGTTACAACCAAAGTTAGGAGTATAGATCCACCGGTTGCAGACGGAAAATCCGTAACGGTATTTTCAGATCTGGATCGCGCCTTTGCGACATATAGGAAAGAATATATATCCGGCAAGCAGGGGCTTTGGCCTATGGGGGTTGTTACGGTACCCTAAAACCAGCCATTATAATTGCAGGTCTTTCTTGGGCCATTTGCGCACTGGAACAGCTAAGCGGTATCCCAATTCCGGAAGTTGCAATTGATGCTTTGTGTATTTTAAAAACCAAATGTTGCTGCTTGTTTGTTCTATTTGTTCCCCGCATTTATCTGAATTGTTTGTAAGTAAAATCTGATTCTAGGGCCCGAAGGGTTGTTCCTAAACCCATGTGCATTGTATTTTTCCCTTTAAACCAATCGGATAGAAATCAGCATTAAGTATGCGGGTAAAATCTCATAAGTGTATGGAAGGTGTTAACTGCATTGACAAGTTTCTGAAGTGAGCTTAACTGAAATAGGAATTAGAATGATTCTAATTCCAGATCAGGTTCGATTTGCATAACTTACAGGGGGGAGTCATGAAGCGAATTTCCAGGCGACAGTTCCTAGGGTACTCGGTGAAAACGGGTGCAGCCACAATGTTTGCGGGTATTTTTGCACCCAGCGCCAGCAGTTTTTTCGGATTGGGTGGTGTGGCTGAAGCAGCGTCAAAGAAAGTGAAGCCTTTCAACTTTGCAGTACTGACTGATGCGCATCTATACGATATAAAAGGACACAAGTTTGATGATATTCTTAAGAAAGCCGTAGATGATGTCAATAAAATTAGACCACTACCGGATTTTCTTTTATATGCTGGCGATCTGGGTCAATCCGGGAAAAAGGAGGAATTGGTAAAAGGAAAGAAAATCCTGGATAAGTTGAAGATGAAGTACAAAATCATACCCGGTGAGCACGACTATTATCTGGATATGGGGAAAGCGTGGCGTGGCTTGTTTGGAGATGAGCACTGGTCATTTGATCACAACGGCGTCCACTTTATTGGGATGAATTCCATTCTCATCCCGGACTTTTGGTCGGCCAGGAAACTCACTCCCAAGGAACGTATGGGGTTATTAGAGGAGTTGGAGTGTCATCAATGTGGTGCATGGGGAGTGGGTGAACAACAACTGTCATGGTTGGAACAGGATGTTAAAAAAGTATCCGCAGGTACTCCGGTGGTGATAATGACGCATTCTCCATTGTGGGAATATTATCCGCGCTGGAACTTCAATACTTATGACGCACCTGAGATCCGCAAAATTCTCAGCAAATTTGAAAAAGTGGTTTCTATTCACGGACATGTGCATCAGATAGTCTACAATGAAATTGACAATATTAAGTCCTGTGGATTGTTATCAACCTCATGGCCTTGGCCCTACCCGCCTGTAGAACTGAAGTATCCTAAAGTTAAACAAAACCGGTCCGATCCCGGCGACTTTGAAGATGGATTAGGGACGCACAATATCGCCCTGGAATCCAACTTTGACGCCAATATGCAGTGGAGGGCATTTTCCGATCTGCTGCCTGACAACATCAAAAAAGGGCTTAAAGTTTAACGGAGGAAAACAATGATGATACATTCAACGATAAAACGAACCTTGGTGGCGATATTAGTATTGGTGCCCTTTGTCATTGCCAGTGTGGTACAGGCGAAGTCACCCAGGACCGAAAAGCAAATTTCTCAAGAACAAATGGCTTTACTGAAAGCGGTCGCAAAAGGGGATGCGCTTTGGCATAACCCAAAACTTGGGACAAACGGTTTGGCTTGCGGAAACTGCCACCCCGATGGTTCGGCCACCAATCCTCACACCTTTCCAAAATATCAGACCAACCTCGGTAAAGTGGGTACTCTGCGGGAAATGATTAACTGGTGCATTTTGGTTCCGATGCAAGGCAAAATGCTAAAGCTGGATAGTGATGACCTGATCGCTATGGAAGCTTATGCCACCTATACTCACCGAGGTGTAAAAATAGATCCAGCGAAGGACGAACAGCACGGTGCCGTGCCGGTAAAATCCGGGCCAGGTTATCCAAGCAAGTAAAGCGTGTAAAAAAAAACCAAGAGTCATCGGTAACTCTCGATGTCTCTTGGTTTCCCAACAGATGTCAGGGATGTCAGTATCAAAAGGTGATATTCATGTTATCTGCTATGTTGACGAAGAAGTTCTTTATATTTATCGCTGCGTTTTCTTTACAGACAATGGTACAGACTGTCAATTCCTGGCCATACGAGTGTGAAGGAAATATTCCAGAAGAGGAGCGTTTCTATTGGGACGACGACGGTACGGTTACAGACTTGGTGTCTGGGCTGACGTGGATGCGTTGCGCCTTGGGTCAAAGTTGGAATGGCTCAACCTGTACTGGGGAATCAATAGCAATGCCGTGGGACATGGCACTAAAAAAAACACATGAATTAAATTCAATTGGAGGGTTTGCATCTTACCGGGATTGGAGGCTGCCAAAACTGCCGGAGCTGGCTTCAATCGTTAACAATAATTGTAAATATCCGCGGATAGATTTGAGTCTATTTCCCAATACCGCTTCTGTTGTGTTTTGGAGCACAGACCGTAAACAAGGAACTAAAGCGATATATATACTCGATTTTGGGCGTGCCGGTGTTGGTATTACGGAACCATCGGAATCCAATCATGTAAGACTGGTGCGGGGAAGAGATTAGAACAAACAGAGTCTACTATCGAACACATAATAATATGCTCTGGAAGGCTCCTCCACGGTCCATTCAGAGTCCCCTCACATATTCAATATACTACCAGGTTGAAACATTTTATAGGCTCCCGTTTGCAAGTACCTTGTAATCAAATCAACCATTGAATCTCTGCTAACCACGACAATTTACGTTCCGGCGATTGCGCGCATTGCAATTTTGGGTATTATAACGGCTACTATTCAGTTACAGCTTAGCCACCGCGGTCACTAGCTGTTGAATTTTATACGTTAACATAGATAAAGCAAAATAATAGAAATCCATGTTAATAGCGGAAACACGCTTTTGCTCTTACTAATACGTATTAAACTCTAACTTGCTGGAAGAAAATCGCATCGATAAAAAATTGGGTTACATGACTCGTTGGGCCGCTTTAATTTTGGCTTACCTGTTTCTGGGTTTGGCCATCGTTGGCTTGTTTTTGCCCGGCGTACCAACGGTTCCTTTTTTGCTTTTAACGGCGTGGTTTGCCGCCAGGGGCTCTGATCGATTGCATGGCTGGTTATACGCACATCCTCGATTAGGCAGGTTGCTAATCGATTGGGAGCAACAGGGGGCTATTTCAGGTACAAGTAAAGTATTAGCCGTATTAATGCTGATAGTAAGCTGGATAATCATTTATAATCGAGTAGAAAATGTCTGGGGTCTGTTGGGGATGTCGGGTTTGTTTATCGCAATAGCTGTTTTCTTGATAAGTAGGCCCAAGCCAAAATAGCTTGTGTTTTGCTAAATAAAAGCAAGGATACATCGGTCTGTGTAATAATTAACCAGGATGACAGAGGCCATTTTTAAAGAGAGAGCTGTATGAGTGATATTCCAAAATGTCCTAAATGTAATTCAGAGTATTCGTATGAGGATGGGGCTATATATGTCTGTCCGGAATGTGCACATGAATGGGCGAAAGATGGCTTGTTGGCTGACGCTAACCCGACTGGAGTTGTAGATTCCAACGGTAACGTGTTACGTGATGGTGATTCGATAACCGTCATAAAGGACCTGAAAGTAAAAGGAACATCCAAAGTAGTGAAAGTGGGGACCAAAGTGAAGAATATTCGAATCGTTGCGGGTGGTCACAATATCGATTGTAAAATAGATGGTATCGGCGCCATGAAATTGAAGTCAGAGTTTGTAAAGAAAGTATAAATCTCCTCATAAAAGCGTTCTTTTTAGACAAATCTATCGGGCTTAAACGCTGGAATTACCGACTGGTTTAATGCGGCAGTGCAGGCGCAATTAGCCCGCTGTCGTCGTTTATAATGCTTGAATTCAAAAACAGGAGCCGTCAACCCCTGATTTTGCTATAATCACAAACATACCAGGTGCATAGTTGCATCTTTGGCACCAATCATAAAGGTAATCAGAGACTTATATATTTCCTCCTTTTTCAGCCTTGGTAACCCAGCTGGAACTCACGCTTAACGGGATTTCTTTGCCAACGCTTTCCGTGGGGCGAGTGATTCGGGAAAAGCGATATTATCTCAGACTAAAATCACGATAGGTCGTCAAACTACCAATCTTAAAAGATCAGGAAAGTATTCGCCCTAAGCACTTTTCTTGGGTATTTATAGTGTGAAATCACACATTAACATAAATAGTAGGAGCATCATGCAGAAACGACATAGAATACAATTTCCACGGCAAGAATCATCCAATTTGAAACAGGATGAAACCTATTTCTACCTGCAAGGACCAGCTGGACAACGCAAAATCAGATTTCACGACTATGATGAAATTTATCAAGTGCAGGGATTATATGAACAAATTTTCTATGATCGTTTGAAGTGCACTTCACCAAGCAAGGTCACCAGTATTCTTGAATCGTCAGTAAAGCAGTCTAAAGATAACTTTTCAGAACTGCGTGTGTTGGATTTAGGCGCCGGCAACGGGATGATGGGCGAGGAGTTGAAAAAACACGGTGTGTCACGCTTAATTGGTGTGGATATCATCTCCGAAGCATATGAATCAACCGTGCGAGATCGCCCCGGTTTGTATGACGCCTATTATGTCGAAGATTTTACCAACTTGGATAAAGATAGAGAAGAGGATATCGCGTCGTGGCAATGTGATTGTATGGTTACTGTCGCAGCGCTTGGTTTTGGGGACATTCCGACCCAGGCATTTATAAAGGCCTTTAATATCATAAAACAAGAAGGGTGGATTGCATTTAATATTAAGGAATCGTTCTTTGATAGCACGGATGAGTCCGGTTTTTCAATCATGATCAGAGAGCTGATTTTTTCTAAATACCTTGATGTTTATCATATCGAACGATATCGGCACAGGTTGTCAATTGAAGGAGAACCGCTTTATTACTTTGCAATCGCAGGCCGTAAGAATGCGGATGTGCCCACGGAGTTTCTTGAGTCAAAGGGCCTGGTCGCCTGATCGACATGCTATGGTCTCGGCTTCGTACTTTTTAGAATCAAAGGAGTGGATATCCCACCATGCTTTCGTCGAGGACTCGGAGTGAGCCGGCTCAGAGGGCATGTGGCCCGAGCCGGTTTGTCGTTAGGGAATCCCGTAGGGTAGAATTTTGCATAAACCGAGATTCACAACTATCTTTTCTTGTATTTAGCTGTATTCGGAACGCACAGGGGTGGCGTTTCAAATGCCGTGTACACGCTCACTGGAGTCAGGCTTAGACAGCAGTTTGCGTGCAGAGCGAGTTCTGAATGGAGCTCTATATGGATCTCTAAATGGATGAAAGCTTAGTCATAATATTGATCGTATTACTTATTGCAGCGTCGCTGTTGTACTACCATATTTACGTTAAGAGAACAAAAGTCAACTATCGCACCAAAGCCGGCCTGTTTAACATACTATTTGTTATCACTCCGATTCTGCTCCTGGCGCTGTATTACCAATCCGGCGCAGAAAATCGATTATCCGAAGTAGGTTTTGTTCCACATCCAAACTTCCAGTCCAGCGTGGGGGTAGTGACAGGGACGGAAAAAGAGCCAATCTGGGTGTTTAGTTATCGTGGCAATAAAAGTGAAATTATGAACTTTTATAGAGATACTGAAAATCATGGGGTTTGGCGCTTGCTTTCCGACCGGGAAACGGCGCTTACTTTTTATAACCACGGCAAAAAGATGAACCTGATGATCGATGATAAGTACGTTTTTTTTATGCTCTCTGATGAAGCAGGCTCTAAGCAGGATTAGAGATCCACAGCATGTTCCAATGCGTTTGCAATCTGGGATATGCTACAGCTCTCAATTTGGTCCTCCCCACCCCCTCCTTTCCCAACACAATTCGGATATACCGCACATATATGCCCTAAAATAGGTATTATTCACTTGAATTATTGTTTCGGGTCTCACTAAAATTGGACAAACGTGAGGTAGTATAAACCTCGCGAGCCGCGCAGTATGGGCTCTAGTAACCCACTAATAATATAGAAGGAAATATTTTATGCCTTTGCTGGTCTTATCCGTGTTGATTCAAGTAGCCATGGTTGTCCACATACTAAAAACCGGTAGGAATACCATGTGGATATGGATCGTCGTTATGTTACCGGCGGCGGGCGTGATAGCGTATTTAATTATTGAGGTGCTGCCTCAACTTCTCCAGGGGAGAGCGGCAAGAACGGTACAGCGGAATTTGCAAAGCGTCGTTAACCCAAATAAAGATATAAAGAAAGCGGTAAGGAATTTGTCCGCAGCCGACACTGTTGAGAATAATATAAAACTCGCGGAAGAATGTATGAAAAAAGGGATGTATGGCGAAGCCCGGAATCTCTATACAAACTCGCTTCGCGGCTTGTATGTGTACGATCCGGATATAATGCACAGTCTGGCGTGTGCCGAATTTGAGTTGGGGAATGCGAGTGAAACGAAGCGGTTACTTGACGAGTTGATTAAACAAAATCCCGACTATAAAAACCATAACGCGCATTTGTTGTATGCGAGAGTATTGGATAGCCTGGGTGAATTGGAATCAGCCGAGCACGAGTATGAAGCACTCAGCGGCTACTTTCCCGGTCCGGAAGCATCTGTACGATACGCAATTTTTCTGAAGAAAAAGGGTGAAAGAGAAAAAGCTCAGGTAGTGCTGAAACAAGTGCTGGATGCGGCGGATTCGTTGGGAAAAGCCTATAACTCACTTCACAAAAAATGGATTTCCATCGCAAAGGACGAATTTCACAGCTGAATCTGACCCAATTACCAAAGCGGCGAACCTTAACAGGTAGCGATTTGGTCCTAGGGTGAAACGGACTATGTTTCTCCAAACTCATACATGCTCATCCCCAGGTTAGTATAGGTAACAGCATGATGAATGCGTTTTCCGGCCTGGTTCGTGTCTGCTGCTGCCCAGGCAACTACTAATGGGGCGTAGTGTTCTATTGTTGGGTGGGCCATTGGGAAATTGGGTGCAAACCTTTCCGGGGCGATTAAGTGATCGAAATGGTTGGCCTCAATGCTTTGCAGTAACCAGCGTTCAAACTCTTCCACCCAGGCAGCGGGTGTATTGTTGTCGCGAGACAAGACCGACAGATTATGCACAGAGCCCCCCGAACCGATGATAAGAATATTTTGTTTCCTCAAAGTGGATAACGCTGCGCCCATTCGTGCAGCATCTTGCAACGATCCGGCGGGTAAAGAGACCTGTGCTATCGGAATGTCTGCATCGGGGTACATCATTTTTAAAGGTATCCAGGCACCGTGATCCAAACCCCTGGAATGCAATTGATTTTCAAATCCCTGCTTTTGCAGACAATCTTGGATTTTGGCAGAGAGTTTCGGGTCACCTTTGGCGGGGTATTTCATATGATACAATTCAGGCGCAAAACCCCCAAAGTCGTAAATGGTGGACAATTCTGCTCCGCAAGTTATGCCAACAGGTTCGTCCATCCAATGGGCGGAGACGACGATAATGGCGTCGGGGCAGGGACGTTGCTGGGCGTAGTTGTGCCAGGCATTAACTACGGGGTTGGGGGCAAGAATGATGTCCGGTGCTCCGTGGGAAATGAATACGGTGTTAAGTGTGGTCATGGTGCTCACTATAACGATATCCGCCTGTGTGGCACAATAGGTTGTGAGAAAAAATGACTTTTCAGGGAGTTGGCTGCTATTTTACAGGATAATCCTGCTTTTGCACCGATGACCTAATGGTCGGCGCATCATGCAGGTACAATTCTCGGATGCTCATTGATAAAGCAATACGGAAAAATTGTAAACCACAGGCGTTCCCATGCGAATAAAAATTGTAGAGAAAAGTAACGGTGTAGTGGTCTATCGGGAAAAGTACGGTGTCATGGTTGTAGTGCTGTTATTGGCTATGGCATTCTTAGGTTTTGGTATTACATTTATAAAACTGGCGGAGTTTAGTTGGTTCCCGGTGGTGTTTGGAGGGTTCTTTACAGCGGTAGGTTTGTATTTGATCTGCAGAGCGCCGGGCTATTTTTTGCAAATCAAAAAACAGGGCGGTGCGATTTTATTGTCCGCGGATAAAAAGGGTTTGAACTTGTCCCCCATATTGAATATGGAGCCGGTTCATTATGCATGGGCTGAAATCGAACGAATAGTATTGACTGAAAAATTTCGCACCAAAGAAAACAGAAAGCGTTCTTTTTCCTGGAATCTTGCCATTATCTATATTAAACGTGATAGCAGTCAACGGATCCTGGGACTATTAGAGCGCAGCCGAATGCGGGTATGGAAGTCGCCGCAGGGGTTTGATATATGTAGTGTGGACGTGCCCCCTCGCAAACTGGATGCCTTACAACAGGCGTTGTTACGGTTTTCGGGCAGAGGGGTTGAAATCAGCGTTTGTCCCCTCGTGTTATTTGACTATATTAGCGGGGAAGAACGACTGGAGTGTTGATTGGAGTTAGGGCTGGTATTTATACCAATCTACTTAGCAGCGCCACTGTTTCAATATGAACCGTATGGGGAAAAAAATCAAAGACAGCTATTTTTTTAACTGACCAACCGCGTTGCATGAAGCCGGCGACATCACGTGCCCAGGAATCGGTTTTACAGCCTACGGCAACGATTTCATTTGCTTTCAAAAATTCCAACCGTTCGGCAATGTCACCAAAGTCAGAGCCCAGCCCACCGCGGGGTGGGTCCAGTATGGCGGAGCATGAAAGCTTCGGCATGGGTTTTCGTTTGAACCGGATATCGGTGATTTGCTGCTTTAACCAGGGTAAGATATCGGACCGATAGAAACGGATCCGTGGGGGACACTGGATTGGTGCCTGTTGCGGTGCGGATAAATCCACGCAGGATACGTCCCGGTTGTGTCCCAGTTGCCACGATAGATTAGCAGAGCCGCCATATAAATCCAGTAGGGGCTGAGGAGTGATTAATGCCTGCTGAATCCAGTGTTTCAGTTTGAGGTTTTGTTCGTCATTGATTTGGCGAAATCCGGCGGCACCATGGTTTTGGTTCCATACGCTACGTATTCCCTCATCTGCCAAAGCTTCCAACTCCACTTTATAGGGTTTGCCCGACAATGCGCCTTGAGTTCGGACAGACTCCAAAGCTGCATTAATATTGGGATGTGCGATAGGGCATTGATGGATATTGATTATGTTGTGAGTACGAGCAGCATAGTAACCTAATAACTTGTTGTGTCCACGCAGTTGCACCCGATTGCGATAGTTCCAGATTTTGTCAGCCGGATATTCATCAATGGAAAACTTCCCTTTGATGCGATTGGATTTTAGTACTTGTTGTACACCACTGAGCTTGATTTGCCACTGCAATTCATACGGAAGATGTTGCCATTGGCAACCACCACATTGTCCGAACACCGGGCAGATAGGCTGTTGGCGCTGAGGGGACGGTGCCAAAATCTCCAACAACTCGGCGTTGGCGAACTTGGCTTTTTTTTCAATGATACGGGCACGGATGGTTTCGCCGCTGACGGTTCCGGGGGTGAATACCGTTAAGCCTTTTGGTGTGCGAGATACCCCGGCACCGCCCCGGGATATATCTGCTACTATCAGTTCAAGTGTATCTCCAATTTTCATATCGCAAGTACAAGCCCGGAAAATCCGGTATTGTACTGCGGTATGAGAGAGGGAGAAAGTGGAAAACCACCGGCTTCAATTACCGTCTTTACAGGCTACGGGTTTGTTTTCACGTGTATGCTGCCAATACTGGCCAAAGGCTACCCATAATTGCAGTGACGTGTCGAAGTTAATGGCGTGTGGGTATGTGCCGTTAGCGGGTGCCATGGGAAACGTAAGATTTTGGAAGTAGGCAACGTTTTCAGCGGAATACTGCACACATTGGCCGTCATAGCCGAAAATATTGGGCGAAAACGGCATAAATTGACGACCATCCGGGCTTGCAAAGGCGTTTGCATGGCATGACATACAAGAGGAAAGTTTGTTGTCCACAGGACCGGCCAGTCGACCGTTGCAGCCGAAATGCTCTGCCTTCACCATTATGTTGGATTTGTTGAGTACGGACTGGCGGGCCTTAATACTTTCGCCTTTGGGGACCGCCGGAAATGTCCAGGGGTCCACTCCCCATTGCAAACCAACCGGGCTGAGTTTGTCCCAAGGAGTTTTGCCTTTCAGCGCGGCATTGTAGGCAAAGGTTCCATAGACCCAATTGGTGGGAGAGCGTTTGTCCACTACGGCTATATCCAACTGTACCAGATGTACAGCCTGGGGTTCGCGTTTACAGTTGAAGTGGTTGTTCTTTTCCACATGGCGATTGGCCATCCAGCGTGGAGATCCTTTTAGATAAGACACATCTTTGGGGGTTACAGTGGAAAACAACAGTTTCGCCACCAGGGTACCTTCGGGGAATGGCAGGCCGGCCGGTGCCGGCGTACCGGCATACTGGGCCATAACCGGTTCTCCCTTTTTGTTCCACGCCTGACCAATGGCATAAGCGCCGTACTGGTTGTATACCCCAAAGGCCCAGGTTTCAAAACGAGCCTGGGCTGCTTTTCTACCGGCTCCAGGTAGGCCATGCAAGCCGCGCTTTCCAAAAAAATCCGATAGTACGGCGGTACGCTCATTAGTTAACCCATGGATAAACTCCCGTCCCGTGGTGGGGTCGTAGGCCATCCAGGGTATATGAAACCATTCGATACCTTCGCCTGGGTCCACGTTCCAGCCTTTATCATTGCTTAAATTCGGGTCCTGCCCGGTTTTGATATATTCCAATATAGATTGGATATAGCTATTCCAGTGCTTATTCCATTTGGGAACGCCTTTGCTGCTCATGTCAGTGGCAAACATGTCAGCAGGACCGTCCAACCACTTGCATACCGACTTGGGACAAGGTGGGGGAAGCGTGCTCGGGTAGTTGAAGCTAAGTTTAAAACTTGGGCCAGTCCAGCCGGATGGAGGCGTATGTACTGCGTTGCGAAAGGCCGGCTCTGCATCGTTGGCGCCATGTGCGTAAGTCCATGTAACGATCAAAAACACACCAAGTATCTTCTTCACTATTATTGTCTCCTTTAGCGACCCGCCAAAACAGCCCAACAAGCCAGAGCTCCATTGAAACTGCTGTACAGTCCAAAAGCTTCGTAAATAAGTGAGGACCAGTCATCACGAACATGGTCCGGTAAGCCGCCCGTTACCAAGGGGTCGGAGATATTGCGGATAAAGGTAAAGTGTACGTTCTTGCTTTTACACTCATAAGCAATAACCGCATCGTCCATTTCCAGCGTGGAGTATTTGGGGTCTCCGGATTCCGGTGCAATGTAGTAAAAATCTGTGGTTAATAAAGGTTTGTCTTTGCATAAGCGAATCTTAGAAAGCGGGAGAGGTGGGCGTAAGGCGGCGTTGACTAACTGTTCCAATGGATACGAACTTTGCAATTTGTGGTTGAGTTTTTGACACAGTGTTTGCAACTGTTGTGTGGTTAAGATTTCATTGATGTCATAAAAAAGGTTTTCCCGTACTGTCTGCAAAAATTGTTCGGGTACATTCCAAGAGTTGCTGATCGTCTCGTGGTTATAGGGAACCTGGTTATTTTTTAAGCGTGCATTCATAACTGCAGCATTGGTAATGACCACGTCTGCCAGTTTTTCTTCCAATTCTGACCCGCCTGCCGTGCCTATGGAAAATATTTCACTGGGTTGGGCTTGTTCAATCAGTAATTGAATCAAGTGGCTAAGACCGGCGGCGTAAGGTGGGTGAGCCAGATGGGCATCGGATTTCAGTAACAGAACTTTTTTCGCATTGATTTCAACCAGGCGAATGAAGCCCCATAACGGGTTGCCTGTAAAATTGTCATTATTGTCTACCGGAGCATCATAGGCGTAGTGTAGCCAGGCGTCGCGCCAATGTTCCGCGGTAGGGTTGCGGTATGAATCTGAATTTATCATTACATGATCTAACGCAGACCATTCGGCGCTGGTCCAGGTAATGACCACCGCGTCGGCCTTGGGTAAACGGCTGTTGGGACCATGGTAGTCAAATCCCAGTACCCGCGGAGCTTCAGCGTCGATACGGTTCCAATCGACCGGGGGCAGAGGGAAGTGTTTTACACGACGATGCGCCAATGTGTCGGAATATCTGGACATATGCTCTCCTTGCGAATGTATTTACGAAACACACCATGAACAATCCATGACCGGACAACAATAATAAGTCTAAAACAACGGCTTAAAACAAAACACAACAGAAAGGTAACAAATGAAACAAGGGGTTGGTAATGCCAAAGTGTAGAAGTTTTTTTGTGTCACTCAAGGTGCTTGGTGAATTCTTTGGGTTGAGAATTTCTAATCGCGGTTTGTGGGCGTTTGCGGTTGCGACTGAGGGGTAGAGAGAGGAAGAGGGGGGATAAACGGGTATTCTCGTTTATCCCCTCAAGAATTAATTGAAAATGTTACCTATGATTGCAGATGCATTGACATAGGTAGAAAAGTTTTCCAAGCGATTAAAGGCCAGCATCGCAATGGAGCCGTTTCCATACGCCCGAATAAACGTTGTTAGCCCAGTGGTATACTGATAACCGGCCGGTGCTTCATACATGACGTAGGGTGTAGTCCATGCTCCCTCTTTATACATTGAGACTGATATTTCATAGATATTATTGTTTACTACGTGAAGAATATTTTCACTGTCTTCGAATAAAGTGGAATCTGAGTCATAGAAGCTGCCGCTGTAGTTGGTTGCGATACAGCCCAAGCTGGTGATCGCATCTGCGGAAAATACCGAACCGACAGCGATTTCGTCAATACATTTGTTGTAGGTTGTTCCGCCTGTTTGTTGTTGGTAACGGGTTAGGAATACACGTCCGCTCTGGGTGGAGTTAATGTTCAAGCTATGCATTGTGTTACTCTCCCCTACAGGAACGACGGCGCTGCCGGTCAGGGTGGCAAAATCAAATTGTTGAATTTGAATATTGCCATCGGTATGCAGGCTATAGTAGTTACCGTGATCATCGAATTGACCCACTATCGATGCGACGCTTGTCAGCGTGGTATTGACGGTTTGTGCTGCAGTCCAGGTACCTCTAAACGGTAGCGCTTTAAAGTAATGGGTATAATTATTGTTTGCGTCTTTGGTCCAATATTTAAAAACCGCATTGCCATTATCGGCCACAATTGGAGTCGGAGTTGGATTGGCATAAGAATCTACATGCCCGGCCACAACGGTTATGGGTGCGCTCGTGAGGAAATTGGCAGTTGCGGCATTATATACCCTGGAGCGGACATCACCTCCCGTAACACTCGACTCCCAGTCACGCCACATGAATAGAAAGTCTTGGTTGGATAGTGCTATGGTTGCCTGAACTTGTTTATTAATCGGGTATTGTTCCAGAGTAATATCGGCAGAAAAGCTACCGCCGGCAACTGAATAAATATTAGCTTTGACACGGCGAACATCCTGGGCAAGGGTTGCATCATTGGCCGAGTGATACCAGATGATCGCAACGTCACCTTGCTGGTTTTGTCTTGTGCTAAACCATCCAACCGAGTTGGCCAGGGGAGTGTCCGTGGACAAAGGAGTATTGGACCAATTACGGCTGCTTTTGTTGTATTCGTATATCTGTGGTAATCGGTTTCCGGGCATACGTACCAGTATGATCGGTTTGCCTCCGGCAAGTTTAGGCTCGTTTTGCTGCACCGTACCTAATGAATTGTCAAAAGCCTTGACGGTTTCATGCCAGATGCCGGTGTTGCGATCGTAAAATTTTCCCATATAGTCGTTCGTAAAAGTGGTTGTGCCGGTACGATGAGTAATTTGCAGAAAAATATTGCCATTACCATCAACAATACCACGATTAATGTTGTAATCAGTGCCGGTAAGTATTTCCAGGGGGAGCGCGGTTGTGAGGCTGTTGTCGGCCGGGTCAAACTCCTGGTAATTGACACTCGTCGTATTGCCGGAAACAGTCATGTTGAACAACTTCAGTTTTGCGTCAAATTGATCCACGATAACGAGCGATGTACCTGCGAAAACCGGGTCAATCCAAACCCCGGTTGACTGGTCAACTTTGCTTATGTAGTTACCGTTTGAGTCGTTTCGATAAACGGCATAAATTTCGTTAGCAATTTCATAGATGCCGTGCACCCAGGTAGAGTTCATAGTACCGCTGGAATTGGCCAGTACTTTAGCCTGTCCCCAACCTTTGGCGATGTTAAGAGTGACGATTCCCTGCGCAGTAGAGCCGGTATCGTTAGCTACTTTAAAGGAAAATCTGTCAGTGCCAGAGACAATATTTGCGCTCGGTGTGTAAGTGAACGTGCCGTCACCATTATAAGCTACGCTTCCGTATTGGGCGGTAATCGCCGCGTTCCAGCCGACGACGAAAGGGACGCCTTTAGAATCAGTGATGTAGTCAAAAACGGAAACCGTCGTAAAGGGTTGGGTTTTTTCAACTTCAAAGCTTATAGGGCGAATGCTTATGGACGATCCTTCCAGGCCGTCGTTATCTCCACCGCATGCTTGCAGTAAAAATATGGAAATGAGTATGAAAACACGAGTAAGTATTGAACGAAGTGCCATGATGTCCCCCAGGCGCTAGTTCCAGAATCAAGGTAAGTTGTTGATTGTTGGAGTTAAAACGATTGTTGCGATAAGGTTTCTTACTTTACCATAGACTTTAAAGAAAAGTAATCGGTCGTGCATATTCACCCAAATCTATGGGCACTTGCTGCAACATCAGGTTTTTGCTAACGTTTCACAACCTTTGGCTATGACTACGGAAGGTTTGGGAAGGCAGTACGATTTTCCCTGCTTTCCTATCTCAGATTTCCATTCACAGACCCGGCTGGCGACCCAAGTTCGAATCAGTTGGAGTGCATTTCGGGGGATTTATGGTAAAACTAGCACAGACCGAGAATGAGCTGGGCGCCTGTTACGAGACCATGAGAAGTCTCAGAACGGAGGTCAGCAGGCAAGAATTCATGCGTCTGGTACCGGAGATGATGCAACACGGATACCGTTTGGCGTACATTGAGGCAGAGAAGCAAGTTGTTTGTGTTGCTGGATTTCGCATTGGTCTAAATCTGGCCCTGGGGAAACATTTATATGTGGATGACTTGGCAACGCTGGAAACCCACCGCAGCAAAGGCCATGGAGAAACCATGTTAAAGTGGCTGGAAAACTACGCCAGGGAACAGCAATGTCGAGTGTTCCACTTGGATTCCGGGGTTCAGCGTTTCAGGGCCCACAAACTGTATTTCAAACAGGATATGCACATTTTTAGTTACCATTTTGCAAAACAACTGGGTTTTGAATGGGGGAGGACAAAGTAGATAAACCGTTAAGGGACAGGTAGTTAAAATTTAAGGAAATTATTACACCTAAGGCCTCGATTTCGCTAAAAATTCCATGGAAGATGCCAATATAGAAACAAACCGCAAAGGGTTGTCAATTTTCAAGGGATTCTGCGATCTATATGAAATCGAGTAGTGTCATCTCGCTTAGCCTTTTTTGTGGGCTCACATTACTTGCTTACAGTATGTGGACACAAAAAACCGCATTACAGAGCCGCGATTGGGTCGATGCCACTATGAATATTCTGGCCCAAAGTATAGAGCGTGAAGGCGGCGACGTTCAGGCTATTAAAAAGACATTGGTACAAGCCGTTTCCAACACGAAAAAATTTCAATATGCCTATGTGCTGGCAGCTGACGGACAAGTGCTGGTTAACACATTAGACACAGATTCTGCCCCAACCACGCCTACCGTGACAGAAATTCAAGGCTCATTACCCGGCATAACGCCAATGATTCATCCGTTGAGGAATGGCCAATCTTTGGTGTTGGGATTTAGTGGTTTTCACGATAACGATTCGACATGGCGTTGGGCATTGGCGGTGATGCTGGGACTGTGGGCGCTTGTTGCAATGTTACTGCGATTTCGTGGCTCAAAGTCAATATTGGAAGCTGAGATAAGTCCCAAAGATATACAGCTGTTACTGGAAACGGCTTGTGGTGCAATTTATGGCGTTGACACACATGGTAAATGCAGTTTTGCTAATTTTGCCTGTTTGACACTTTTGGGTTATGAAAAAGCCGAAGATTTGCTGGGCAAGGATATGCACTCCGTGACTCATTCTCATCACGCCGAGGATAGTCATTCCTGGCAGCAGTGTCCGATTCAGCGGGCATTAACCCGGGGTGAGCGCATTCGTGTAGATTATGAAGAATTTCTCCGAGCTGACGGCAGCCTTGTGCCGGTCGAATATAGCTCTACCCCACTGCGGCGTGATGGTCGACTGGTGGGTGCTGTGGTGTCTTTTGTTGATATCAGCGAGCGTATAAGTACTGCAAAGCGATTACGTATTAGCGAAGTTCGCTTGGTAGAGGCGCAACGGCTGGCCAAGATTGGGCATTGGGAACTGGATTTGGTTTCCAGTCATCTACATTGGTCTCCTGAAATTTTTCGAATCTTTCAAATCGATTCCAACAAATTTGGAGCATCCTATGAAGCCTTTCTGCAGGCCATCCATCCTGAGGATAGGGATGAGGTTAATGCTGCTTATGTGAATTCTCTACAAACTCGCGAGCCTTACAGTATTGTGCATCGATTATTGCTCGACGACGGTAGTATTAAATACGTTCAAGAGCAGTGTGAGACCAAATTTGACGAACAAGGGAAACCGATATTTAGTATGGGTACGGTGCAAGATATTACGGAACAAGAATTGAATCGCTTGGAGCTCAAAAAACATCGAGAGCATCTGGAAGTGCTGGTGGAATCGCGGACCGAAGAGCTGGCTCAGGCGCGCGATCGTGCTTTGGAAGCTGCCCGGGCCAAATCGGAGTTTCTGGCCAACATGAGCCATGAAATACGTACCCCGATGAACGGTTTGCTTGGAATGTTGAGTTTATTGGAGGACAGTCAACTCAACTCGGAACAGAGCGAACATGTGGAGATTGCCAAGAACTCGGGAGAAACATTACTCATATTGCTGAATGACATATTGGATGTTTCCAAAATTGAATCCGGAAAAATGTCGTTGGAACAAGCTGATTTTAATTTGTGTCAACTAATCGAAGAAGTCAGTGTTTTATTTGCAGGGCGGGCTCACGCTAAAGGTTTGGAAATTGCTTGCGATATTGGGGTGGATGTGCCCGTTATGGTTCGAGGTGATCCGACGCGACTCAGACAAATCGTAAGCAACATGGTCGGTAATGCCGTTAAGTTTACCGATCAGGGAGAGATAGTTATTCGTGCCAAACTTGTCGCTACTTCAGACTCTGAGGACACGATCTACATTGAGGTACAAGACACAGGGATAGGAATACCTGAGCATGCCCGTGAGTTGATATTTGAAAGTTTTTCCCAAGCGAATAGTGCTACCACCCGGACCTATGGTGGCAGCGGGCTGGGGTTGACTATCTCTGCACAACTGGTGGAGCTGATGGGTGGTGAAGTTGGAGTAGACTCAGAGGAAGGAAAGGGCAGTTGTTTTTGGTTCACCGTGAAGTTGGCCAAGTCGGTCTTAAGTGTGCCTGGTTATGAGTTGAATGAAAATCTCCAGCACTTGATGGTATTAATCGTCGATGACAATAAAACCAACCGAATGATACTGCAACATCATCTGGAGATTTGGGATATCCGTTATGACACGGCAGAGGACGGTTTTGACGCTTTACAAAAAATAGAGCAAGCTGAAAAACAGAATAGAGTATATGACTTAATTCTTCTGGACTTGATGATGCCGGGAATGGATGGCACCGAAGTGGCCCGTAGAGTGCGAGCCTGGAAAGGGTATGAAGAGATCAAAATTATTATGCTCACATCCGGTGCCATAGGGTTTGGTGACGATATACAAATAAACTGCACTCTGAGTAAGCCGGTTCGTCAAAGTGTGCTGTTTGACAATATTGTTTCCGTAGTCAGTCAAGGCTATGTGCCTTACTCCCAACGTCAAAGCAAAGCCAATGTGGCGGATTTTGGCGTACAGCGCCGCATTTTGGTGGTGGAGGATAATTTAATCAACCAAAAAGTATTGTTGGGTATGCTGCGAAAGTTCGGTTGCCTAGCGGATGTCGTTGATAATGGAGAGAAAGCCTATCGTCTCATACTGGAAAAAGAATATGAACTGGTATTTATGGATTGTCAAATGCCCATTATGGACGGGTACGAAGCCACCCGTAGAGTGAGAAAATTTGAAGGAAAGAGTCATCATACACCCATTGTTGCCTTAACGGCTAACGCGATGCAAGGCGACAAAGACGCCTGTCTAAACGCAGGTATGGACGACTATTTAAGTAAGCCCTTAAAGCAGGATTTGCTGTTGAAGATTTTAGAGAAATGGTTGTTGAATTCTGATCGTCCTATTGCTAAAGCTAAATAACATTCGGAATTCTCCCTGATTGAAATGCGGGAACTTTCGGCGATGTAGTCGGGACTAATATGCAGTAATCGCCGCTATGCGATTGTTGCAATGCGGAATTAATACGGGGGGCGACAATGCGGAAAAAAGTGGTTCTTATAGCGATGGCAACAGCAGTGCTGAATTGGGCTTCGATATCTTTTTCAGGTGCAGCAGAAAATCACATGCCCTACAAAGGCCAGCAAAAACGGCAAATTAAAGCATTATCATCAGAGGAGATTGATGGTTATTTGCATGGCAAAGGCATGGGCTTTGCTAAAGCGGCGGAATTGAACCACTACCCTGGCCCCCTCCATGTGTTGGATTTGTCCGAGGGGCTTGAGCTTACCCCGGAACAAATACAACGGTCTAAAAGCATATTTAATGCAATGAAAAAGAGGGCAGTATCCCTTGGAGAAAAAATCGTAGCAACAGAAAAACGTCTGGATCAGGCGTTTGCCTCCGGCACAGTGTCTGCAGAGCAGCTACAGTCTCTGGTAACGGAAATCGGGTCCTTGCAAGCTCAGTTACGAATAGCGCATTTGGGCGCCCATTTGCAGCAAAAAGCGGTGTTAACACCAAACCAAATACATCAGTATGATCGTTTGCGAGGATACACTGAAGGCGGTGGTCATAATCACAGCCATTCACATGCCCATTAATACAAACTTGTTCGGGGTTTAGTTTGCGGAAGCGTACAGGCGTACCAGGTTGAGCTGAATATGACCGGATAAGGAACGAAACGGTCCTTTCAGCATGGTAGCAGCTTCGTGTTGCTGTCCCTCATTGTGTTTGAGAACAATCTCGCCTGCCGTGAGGTGAAATTTTTTATGGGTTTGTTTTAGCTCATTGAATTCGGCAAGTTTTCCAAACTGAGCACTGCCGGGGCCATATATCCATTTTCCCAATACACACAGATTGTCAGGTGCAATCTGGTGTACGTCCAGGTCTTCATCGCTGGTATTGTTTAGGTAGTTTTTTAAGCGTTCGTTCCAGGCCAAGTGCGCATTCAAAACTTCCTTTAAGTTGAGGCCGGCAAATTCTTCCTCGCCCTCTTTGAAGCTCAATTGGGCCGAGTTATCACCGGAGAGTTTCTTATTTAACCAATCTATCAGGCTCATGCGATACCTCTTATATTTCGCAATGCATTCTTGGAGTAGGGTATCGTCCCAATAAGCTAAAACATTAGTAGATTCAGATATTCTTAATTATGTAACATTTTTATCAGGGTTTCGGCCACGGGATGATTGAGTTTGTTGCGGTGGCGGGCAATCCACAGGGTTCGCATAATACGGAAACCTTTGACTTTTATATGAAATAATTCGCCTTTTTTGACTTCGTTTTGCACCGCAAAGCGGGGTAGAAAACTCACATGGTTACCTCGGGACAGGATTTCCACGATGGTGTCGGTAGAGCCGACTTCCATTGCGATTTTCAATTGCCCCATACCGATACCTATAAGCGCCTTATCCAAAGCTGTTCGTGCCGAGGAGCGTTTTTCCCGCAATACGAAACTGATGTCACACAATTGTTCCAGAGGTAATAATTCTGTATTCGCCAAGGGGTGGTGTGGGCTGCAAACCAACCATAGCTCATCATCCTCCCATTTTTGCACCAGGACGTCCGGGTGTTCCGGAGCGCTTTCAACCAGGGCCAAATCAACCAGCCCGGTGGCTAGGTGGTCTTGGATGTTGCGGCTATAGGCCATGCGGGTTTGCACTGTGTAAGCGGGATACAGCTCAGCAAACTGTAACAGAATATCCGGCAGTAAGTGTTCGCCGATAGAGAAGGTAACCTCCAAGCGCAAGGTATCCGAGCCCTGTGCCATATGCACCAATTCCTCTTGCAAGGCGGTTTGTCGATCCAGAGTTTGTACTGCCAATAGATAGACTTTCTCGCCCGCCGGGGTCAGTTTCAGACGTCCTGACACTTTTTCAGTAAGATTGGCTCCGTAGCATTGTTCCAGTGCGCGTAGACGTTTGGTAATTGCGGGTTGTCCTACATCAAGGGCTTTGGCGGCTGCACTGACGCCACCCTTTTCCACAACGGCACGCAAGGCGGCCCAGCCGCGAACATCTGGCAATCTACTATATTCCATATAGGAATGTTCTGGTAAATCTATTCATTAGGAAATACTAATTTATTAATTTAGAATGTCTGCTGGGATTTGACAGTGCACTATAAAAACTGATTGTAGCAGAACTTTTGTTCCTCCTCGCTTTTTGTCATTTTCGCTGTCACGAAAAATCATAATTAATTGTAATTGCAAATAAAATAGGAAAAATTATGCGGCGACTGGTACGGAAGATAACACCTTCCATGACTCCATTGTTGATTCGAACCGTAAGCTACGGCGGTCTCAGCGTGGTTTTGTATTTTTTCTTGTATTACTTTAATGGGCAAATTTTGGAGTATTCCCGCAAAGGCCAATGGTTTTTCTTTATTCCTGTCAGCATTGCTTTCGTATTTTCCATTGTACACGGTAATTTCACCGGACATTTTTGGGATCTATTCGGCGTAAAAGCTAAAACCACGAAGAAGTGAGGGGTTCGAAATGGAAGTGAGTTTTATCGATTTAGGCGCCGGGAGTGTGATTTTTCTATTTTTGGTGGGGTTCGTTGGCGGCTTGGTTAGCGGGTTCATTGGCTCCGGTGGTGCTTTCGTGCTCACTCCAGCCATGATGAATATGGGGGTGACTGCGATCATGGCTGTCGCTTCCAATATGGCGCATAAATTTCCCAAGGCCTTGGTGGGCGCTATGAAGCGGCACAAGTTCGGCCAAGTGGACGTGAAGCTGGGTATTGTGTTGGGTATTTCTGCTGAAGCCGGGGTGTTGTACGGTGCCGGAGTGCAGGAGGGCATTCGCGAAGCCTTTGGCAAAGCCGGTTCCAATCTGTATGTATCCACGGTATTTGTTGTTGTCTTGGCAATTGTGGGTGGGTATGTATTGCGTGATGCCTGGAAAATGTATCATTCAGAAAACCCGGATGCCGAGAAAAAGACCAAACTGGCGCAATGGGTTCAGTCGGTACACATTCCCGGTACGATGATGTACTTCAAATCCATCGATGCGCGTATTTCCGTGTTATTTACACTTCCCATTGGGTTTGCCACGGGTATGTTGGCAGCCACCATTGCCGTAGGCGGTTTTATCGGTGTGCCGGCCATGATGTATGTATTAGGGGTGCCGGGGTTAGTCGCTTCAGCCACGGAGCTGGTGATTGCGTTCGTGATGGGGATGGGCGGCACGATCAAATTTGCCTGGGCCGGTTTTGTGGATATCCGCCTGGCGATGATCATCTTGGCCGGGTCTCTCTTTGGGGTACAGCTGGGCGCCATTGGTACCACCTATGTAAAACCCTACATGGTTAAAATCGTAATGGGTGTGATTATGTTGCTGGCCCTGATCAGTCGTGCTGTGGTGATTCCGGTGTATTTGTCGGAGTTGGGTAAGATCGATCCCTTGGCACCTGCGACGGCCACTTTCCTGAAAAATCTAAGTTTTGGTCTGCTGATTTTTGCCCTTGCCGCCGGAGCGGTGATTGTTTTCAATGCATTGTTCAAAGGTATGCGGGAACATCGGCAGAAACTGGCCGCCGAGAATGTCGCTGTAGGTACGTTCTCTGCGCCGATTATTACTCCAGAGCGGCAACTGTCACCCAGTGGACGTTTAGAGCGTATTATGTTGGTAAGCGATGGTACTGAATACAGCGAAAGCGCGATGGATGAGGCGATCAATATTGCCAAACGTTGTAATGCGCAATTGTTTGCATTCAGTGTGTTGGCGACAGCGGATTTAGAATCTCCTTTGGCAGAGCCGGTTCACAAACAGGAGAAAAAAGAGGTGGTGGATCGTTTGCTGGCGGTTCGTGCTAAAGCGGAAGCGGTCGGGGTTGAATGCGAAATTCTGTTGGGCCATGGCGATGACCCCTACACGGAAATCGTGGATCAGGCTGATGCCAGTGCCATGGATATGATTGTCATGGGGCGGCGTGACAAAGCCGATTTGCTAAGGGCCATGATCGGCAGTACCACTGAGAAAGTCATTGGGCATACTCATAGCAATGTGATGGTGGTGCCACGTAATACGGCTATCAAAGGTAATGGTATATTGTTGCCTGTGGATGGGTCTCGCAACAGCCAGGAGGCGGCAGCTACTGTTGTCAATCTGGTAAAACAATGCCCGGCACCGGTCACCATTATTTCCGTGGCAACTGATGAAAGCCAGTTGGATGACGCCAAGGCTTTGGCATCCCAACATCAGGCCCAATTAGAAAACCTGGATGTGAAAGTGGCGGTGGATGTGCGTGTTGGTCGTCCGGATGAAGCAATTATGGCATGTGCTAAAGATCATAGTACTGATCTTATTGTCATGGGAAGTCATGGCCGCACCGGCTTGGAACGCTTGTTGGTAGGTAGCGTGTCCGAACGCGTTATTGGTCAGGCCGAATGTCCCGTGTTGGTGGTTAAGCTGTAAAAGGGGTCTCTCTCGATCTTTTCTATCCCTCACAACCTGATCCGGTGATCACCGGGTCAGGTTATATTCTTCCAGATGCTTCCCCAGTTTCTTGCCTTGGGCTGTCATTAAAAGCGTGTACCTCGTCCCATTTTCTGGTAAAAACAATAGCGCGGTTTGACTTAAGCATTGCAAACTAGGTTCGATAATAATGACTAATACCCCATGAAAAACCTTGGACGAAACAATGAGCGTAGACAGCATAATTAATACCTTGCTAACCGCCCTGGAGAGTAACCCGGACGATTGGGGCATGCGTCTGCATGTGGGTGATTTGTTACTGAAAGCAGAGCGATTTGAAGAGGCAGCGTTACAGTTTGACGCTGTATTAGCGCGCCAGCCGGCCAATTTGCAGGCCCTGCGCGGTGCCGCTGAGGCTGCCGAGCATACCTCTAACGAAGAAAAAGCCCAAGGTTATCGACAATTGCTTGTCGCCTTGGGTGAGCGCACGGAGTTTCCCTTCGCACCTGAAGAAAAGCATCAGTCCTCCTCTAATGTCACTTCTTTGCACGCAGCGAAACCGGCAGGTATGCCGGAACAGCCTCATAAGCTGAGCGTGGTGGAGAATGACGATAATGTCACTGTAGGACCGTGGGAGGACTTGGAGCCGAGAATTACTCTGGATGACGTGGGTGGTATGGAAGCGGTGAAAAAACGTTTAGATATGGCGTTTTTGGCACCGTTGAGAAATCCGGAAATTATGAAAATGTACGGCAAAAGTTTGCAGGGCGGCTTATTGCTTTACGGTCCGCCCGGATGTGGTAAAACGTTTATTGCTCGGGCGCTGGCGGGTGAGCTGGGAGCGACGTTTATGTCAGTGGGATTGTCCGACGTTTTGGATATGTATCTTGGGGAGAGTGAGCGGCGGTTGCACGAAATTTTTGAAACAGCCCGACGCAAAGCGCCTGCGGTACTGTTTTTTGATGAAGTTGACGCATTGGGACAAAAGCGCAGTAATATGCGCCACTCTGCCGGACGCACTATTGTCAATCAGCTGTTGGCGGAGATGGATAGTGTGGGGAGTGATAACCGCAACGTCTTTATGCTAAGTGCAACCAATCATCCTTGGGATGTGGATACCGCGCTGCGTCGCCCCGGTCGTTTCGATCGTATGGTATTGGTGCTACCTCCGGACCGCGAAGCGCGCCAGACCATCTTGAATTATCATTTGAAGGACCGGCCGGTGGAAGGTTTGGATATTACTACCATTGCTGCCAATACGGAGCACTATTCCGGTGCTGATTTGGCACATTTGGTAGAATCGGCCGCCGAATACGCCATGCATGAATCCATCAGCAGTGGGATCGCCCGACCTATCAATATGGATGATTTTAAGCAAGCCGTGCGTGATGTACTGCCCAGTACCAGACCCTGGTTTGAAACGGCCAGAAACTATGCCATGTTTTCCAATGAAGGTGGTGTGTACGATGAGTTGCTTAACTATCTGCAGACGCATAAGTTATGAGTGACGCGGAAGGCGTACTATTAGCGGATCGGGCGGTGGATCAAGCTCAGGCCCTTATCGAGCTGGGTCGCTATGAGCAAGCACTGCCTTTATTGAGCCAGGCACTGGCACAAGCACCGGATGACGATTGGCTTCACTGCCGAATGGCGGATGCCTACTATTTCTTAGATCAACACGATAATGCGCTGAAACATGCCAGAAATGCCTTAGGGTTAAACCCTAACAATGTCTACGCTTTGTATCGCTTAAGTTGGCTTCAATTGGCATTTCATGATTTTGATGGTGCTTTGAAAAGTGCCACGGCGGCAGCCAATATCGAGCCTGATGACGGCGGTATTTTGTACACACTGGCCTGGACTCAATACCACAACGGCCAGTTGAGCCAGGCTCTGGTCACGGCGGCGCAGGCGTTGGAACTGGACCCGGAAGATGCGGATTTGCACCGCTTGTTAGCCGATCTTACCCTAAATGCCGGCAAATATGCGCAGGCGGAAAGCCACTACCGTGAAGCGTTGCGTCATAATCCGGAAGATGCCTTAATACACAGTAATTTGGCTAAGAGCCTTCAGGCACAGAACAAAATAGCGGAAGCGGCAGAGCATTATTTGGCGGCGGTCAAGATTGATGCCGCCGATGAAGATTATCGCAATGAGCTGTTCGAATTGGTGCATCATGAAATCATGGATCAACCTTTGCAGAATCGCGACAAGGCTCTTAGTCGGTTAGATCCGGCGGTGCGCTATTTTTATGAAGATCAATTGAACCGTCGTGGTTTCATGGGTAAGCTGCGCATCACCAGTATTGTTTCTTTATGGCTGTTGGCTTTAGGTGTGTTGATGGCTTTCTTTACCTGGGTCACCGGAGATAACCCGGTAAAAATGATTCGCTTTGTCTTAGTGGTTGCGTTCATCTACATGTTGCTGTTCTTGGCTAAGGTGGCGCTGCAGTTTGTGCGACAACGAAAGTCGAAAGCAGTTACCACCAATTCATCTCCAGATTGATGTGTACGCGGGTCATATCGAACCCGCCGACCTGAGTTGCATCGTCATGATTTGCGTTTCGTTGTCGACTCACCCCCATATTGATCAGCAATTTGTCTTTATCTCGGCTTTCCCGACTGTTGAAACGGTAACTCAAGTGGCTTTCCATATCCCATTCTGCATTGATGTTGTCCTGAAAAGGCAGGCGATAATCCACTCGAGTACGCCATTTCCATTGATTGTTTGATCCGAAGGACATTAGAGCCTCCATGTGCAAAGGGGCCATAAGTCGAGTGTACGCGTGATGCGGTTGTAAATGACGATGCAATTCTATACCGACAGACGTATAAATATAGTCTTGATAATTCTTGGATGAGGCCAAATTAAACAGCAGTTCGCCACCCAGTAAGGTCCCGTGCCATAAGTCCTGGGTTCTATCCCCGCTGAGTTTGAGCAAACTTAAACCCAAACCCAGTCGCCCGTCTGTTGTGAAATATCCGGGAACAGAGTTTAAACGTTGCTTGAATTTTCGAATCTGTAGTGTCGTTACCCCCCAATCCAATAGACGACCCTCAGGGGAAACACTGAGATGGGTATTCGCCAGGGCTACCTGCCCGGCTTTTTGCATAGCGATACTGGAGTCAGAGCCCATGTCCTGTTTGAACAAAGCACCTTCTAACTGCAATGCCAGGGTGGATACGGCCGGGCTGTCGAAATGCTGTAGGCCAAAACTGTGAGTTAATAGCTTGGTATGGGGGGTTCCGTTGTTATGAATTTGCTGCTCTCGTTCCAAATAGGCGGCGGACAGAGTTTCGTCCATCGATACTTGTAGCAGGGGATAGGATAGTCCCCTGTCCAGTAGGCCTGCTTGTTTTTCCCTGGCCAGGGCAACAACCTCACTGGTGTAGTTCTCACAGTTTAATTCTTTATAGGCGTAAGCCATTTCCGCTTCTTGCACCAGGCTGAGAAACTGATAGTACTGAGGCCAGGTTGCAGATGCCGTGGACGCGGTGCGGTGAACCGCATCGAGTGCGCGGCTGCGTTTGGAGTCGTTGTGGCTGCGTAGCGCTGTGATATCGGGCCAGGGGTTTGCAGAATCCAGTTGGGTGAGTCTATTGTAGGATTGCTGCATCAATTCCTGGGCCAAATAAGCTTTGTGGCGATAACTGTAAAAAGAGGGAAATACCGGTTTTGCCAGGCCTTGTCGTAGGAACAGTCCCACCAGCGCATTTGGCGGGGATACCAAGGGATCGAACTGCGCTATAACGGCATTCCCTAAGCCTTGGCCGATTACCTTAACCAATACGGAGGCGCAGTTTTGGTTGAAAAAAAAGTACTGTGCTCTGTAGTTTTTTTTGGCTTGATACAATCGTCGTAACAGGGAGAGTTTCTGTTGTTCCGATAATTGCAATTCATATCGTAGCAAATTACGGTCTTCATCCACCGTATATTTTTTTACCGCCAGCCCCAAGGGTTGCCGGTCCATAACTGTGAGAAAGCCACCCGCAAGACCTTTTAAGGACTGAAAAATGGAATCCAGTGCGTTAAAGTCTTTACTGCCATCATTTACCAGATTGAACCAGTTGCGTTTGCATTGCTGTGGAACCAGTCGGTCCGGTTCCTCGTTGGGATTTCCGCTGGACTTTACGACGTCGCCTTTCTCAGTGTCAGCCAAAAAGGAAATCACTAAATCTTTCGGATTTTCGATGCCCAGACGATCAGCTTCCGGGTTATTGTTCAATTTAATACGCAACAATAGATGGCCGGCAACTTCCGAAGCATCCGCAGTTCCGGGTGTGGCATACAACAGTTCAAAACCTTTTACGGTACGGGTGTTGATGGGGCCAAGCTCTAAGCGTTTACCGCTGACAATGTCAAAAAATTCCATATCATCTAAAAACCCTTGATCCATATCCCGACAGGAGAGCCCCCTGTCCAAGGGGGACTGGAATCCCGAAAAATGTAGTTTCAAAAAGTGATATTTTTCAGGAAGGCGGCATTTAATCGAAGCTTCCATTGTGCTGGGGCGCGGTAAAATAAAAGCCAGAGCGCTGCTGACAAAGTCTTCCTGGGGATTTTTCAGTCCTGCCGGCGTGGCGTAACCCCGGGAGTCTTGGTTGTCGGCCACATAAGAAAACCAGCGGCGTTTCCAGCCGCTGATGCGGTGCCAGGCCTCGCTTTCGCTGGCTTTATGCTGTTCGTCATACTGGTGTAGAAGGGCGGTCAGAATACGGGTTTGAATCAATTCATAACCGGCGTCTGCAGGGATAGAAATATCGACTGCGGCTGGTATGAAATTTCGGTGGTGATGAATTGTGAGTTTGGGTGGTAGAGAATGGAGAAGGTCGACCATGCTTTGCAACTGATTAATGTTCCAGTCCCACGTGCTCAATTCCAAACCGTAACTGCGTAAGGTGGATATTACATTTTTTTGATCTATAGTCCCTGCCTGGGCTATGGGTGTCACGCTTAGGCTCCATGTCGCACATAGGCTCCCTATTAAGGCTGGCAGCCATTGCGATGACAAACGCCGAAAACACATGAGGATATAGTCCAGGCGCAACTTAGGTAGCATGAAAGCCAAAGTGAGTCCGCAATGAGGGGATGATATACATCATCAAGCGTTTTAATTGAGAGCGGCTTGCCTGTTTGGGTGCCGAATTAATGATTGTACGTGCCAAAAGCGTTGGCGCTACGTCAAGCTCTCCGGCCATGTGCTGCAGTAAAGGACCGGTAAACGCGTACGCTTCCTTTATCAACTGGTCGGAAATATCGGGATCCATCAGGCGGACCTCGTAGTTTTTCCAGGTGATTTGAGTCGTATCTTCCAGGGTCGCATCCAGTTTGGCGCTGGTCTGTTTGGTGGATTGTCGCATACCCTTTGCGGCTTCTGTGGTTGCGTCAGCCGTTTTACGCGCTGTTTTAGCGGTATAGGCTCCGGCGTCGGCGGCCCACTCGGTGGTTTGCTCGGCTGTATTTTTAGTGACTTCAGTGGTTTGTTCGCCGGTACGTTGTGTAAATTGCACCGCCGGTTTAATGGCGTGCTCATAGCTTGCCTCAGCGGTTTCACCGGTAAAGCGGCTGGCTTTGTTGGCCATCTCTGTGGTTTGCTCGGCCGTATTTTTGGTGACCTCAGTGGTTTGTTCGCCGGTACGTTGAGTAAATTGCACCGCCGGTTTAATGGCGTGCTCATAGCTTGCCTCAGCGGTTTCACCGGTAAAGCGGCTGGCTTTGTTGGCCATCTCCGTAGTTTGTTCCGCTGTGTTTTTGGTGACCTCGGTGCTTTGCTCGGCGGTGCGTTGAGTGAACTGCGCTGCCGGTTTGATCACATGCTCATAGCTTGCCTCAGCGGTTTCACCGGTAAAACGACTGGCTTTGTTGGCCACTTCTGTGGTTTGTTCAGCGGTTTTTTGGGTGATCTCCGTAGTTTGTTCGGCCGTGTTCTTGGTGACCTCGGTGCTTTGCTCGGCGGTACCTTGAGTGAACTGCGCTGCCGGTTTGATCACATGCTCATAGCTGGCCTCAGCGGTTTCGCCGGTGAAACGACTGGCTTTGTTGGCTACCTCTGTGGTTTGTTCAGCGGTCTTTTGGGTGACCTCCGTAGTTTGTTCCGCTGTGTTTTTGGTGACCTCGGTGCTTTGCTCGGCGGTGCGTTGAGTGAACTGCGCTGCCGGTTTGATCACATGCTCATAGCTGGCCTCAGCGGTTTCGCCGGTAAACCGACTGGCTTTGTTGGCTACCTCTGTGGTTTGTTCAGCGGTTTTTTGGGTGACCTCCGTAATTTGTTCGGCCGTGTTCTTGGTGACCTCGGTGCTTTGCTCGGCGGTGCGTTGAGTGAACTCTACTGCCGGTTTGATGATATGCTCGTAACTGGTTTCGGTGGTTTCGCCGGTGAAGCGGCTGGCCTTATTGGCCACCTCCGTGGTTTGTTCGGCCGTGTTCTTAGTAACCTCGGTGCTTTGTTCTGCGGTCCGTTGAGTGAATTGTACCGCCGGTTTGATCGCATGTTCATAACTGGCCTCAGCGGTTTCTCCGGTAAATTTAGCGCTTTTATCGGCTATACGAGTTGTTTGTTTTGTCGTTTTCTCCGTGGCCTGAGTGGTGTACTCGGTTGCGGGTTTGGTGGAGTGTTCATACGAGTTGCGTGCCGTTTCCGCGGTCACCTCCGCAGAGTTTTTCGTGAATACAATGACTTTGTCCACAGCAGGCTTGGTGCTACGCTTATAAGTATTGCCAAAAGAGTTGGCCGAAAAGTCGCCGCTGGCGGTGAAGGGGCCGGCGCTGACGCCAAGTGGAGCAATCGCCACGCACAGTAGCATAATGGTTTTGGGTGGTAATCCAGACGACAGCATACAGTACTAATCTCAGCCGATTGTATAACGTAAGTATAGGCATGGTAGAGTATGTCTGAAACCGATCAGACAGGCTAGTATATATAGGTAGTAGTAGGGTTGTTACCATAGTACTTTGGTATTATGGTCGGGTAAGAGGAATATGGCAGATATACAAATAGCCTATCTTGCAAAGCATCAGCAAATGATTTTGCCTCTGGCGCAATGGATCTATGCACATTGGCGTCCCTTAGGCGTTGATGGAAGTTTAGCTGACAGAAAGCAGAAGCTGTTGGCTCATTGCAATATGTCCGAACTGCCTTTAGCTTTAGTGGCTCACAAGAAGAATCAGGTAATGGGCACAGCAGCATTACGTGTGGAGGACCTGCCTGGGCGCGAGGATCTTACACCTTGGTTGGGAGGCGTGTTTGTGGGCGCTGAATTTCGAGGGCGGGGAGTCGGACGGAAATTGTGCGTTGCCATAGAGGAAGAAGCCAAGCGCCGGGCAATGGCGCGGTTGCATTTATTCACTCTGGATCGGCAATCTTGGTATGAGTCCATGGGTTGGCAAATAGTGGAGCCCTGTGAGTGGTGTGGTGAGCTCGGATCTGTCATGGTGAAGGACTTGTCTTTCGGAAAGTGAACGATATTTCTTTACTGATGGGCGATATGCCAAAATGACCTTATATTCAGGCAGTCCTTAGGTGATGGGTAATGTACCGAAATAGTTTCCTTAGCTACCATTTAAAGGCCGGCTATTGTCTTTGGATTGGCTTCAAACGCAGTCGAATAAACATGGGTTAGTGAATTGACAAAGAGAGATAAGGGAGCCAGATGATAGAGTCTTTTCCGGAATTGACCACGGAACGTTTGCATCTGACGGAAATCCACGATTCAGACCTTGGATCGGTATTTGAGCTTTTTTCTACGCCAGAGGTGGTCAAGTATTATGACTTAGAGGTCTTTCAGGATGTCGTGCAGGCTGAAAACCTGTTGCAGTTGTTTCACTCCCGTTACCAATCGGCGTCGGGAATTCGCTGGGCCATTCGGCTACCTCAGAACGGAAAACTCATAGGTACATGCGGATTCAACTCGTGGAATGAAGCTATGCGCAATGCCAGTATCGGATACGATCTAATGCCAGAATACTGGAGTAAGGGCTTTGCGACTGAGGCTGTAAAGGGAATAGTTCAAGCTGCATTTCTGGGGCAATTGCCTTGTGGGTCGTTGCACCGTATTCAGGCCGATACCATGCCCGGAAATCAGGCTTCAGAAAAAGTGTTGTTAAAGTTGGGTTTCAAGGAGGAGGGGGTTCGACGAGACTGTTTATATATTAAAGGCCAATACGTCAATCTAAAGTGCTTTGGGCTGTTGAAATCTGAATTCAGGAATTAAGCGCTCTACGATATCCTTATTCGTACGGCACTGTTAAGAAATGCATGTCTGTCGCTGTGATAGAGATTATGATAACGTGACGCTTTTTTACATGAGGATCTGCGATGTCGGTTTCTGCTTTAACAAAGGGCGTTCATCACATTGGTTTGACGGTTTTCCGTTTGGAAGACAGTGCAGCGTTTTTTACCTCTATTCTCGGTTGGAGAGAGGTTAAGCGTAGAGAAGATTATCCCGCCATTTTTGTTAGTGACGGTTCCGTTATGATTACGTTGTGGCATACAAAAGTTGAACCTTTTGTAGTGTTTGATAAGAATAAAAATGTAGGGTTACATCATTTGGCCTTAACGGTGGCAAGCGAAGAGAATCTCATGGCCGTGTATGCACGTCTTATGGCGCATCACGTATCTATTGAGTTTGCCCCGGAGTTGTTGGGGCAAGGGCCTGCCCGGCATATGATGTGCTATGAACCCAGTGGTAACCGGATCGAGTTCATTTGGCCGGGGACAAACGGATAGTCGCTCTACCCATTTGAAAAAGGGTATTGAGTGAAAGGATGGAACTGCTGTTTTTTAAAGGAATTTTTACCACCACAGCGATTGTCTTGACCGTTGTCGCTTTTGTTCCTTATATTCGCAGCATTTTGTCGGGACGAACCCGACCGCATGTGTTTTCCTGGATAATTTGGGCCGGCACTACATTTGTAGTGTTTCTGGCCCAGCTGGCGGCAGATGGCGGGATAGGCGCCTGGCCCATTGGAATCTCAGGTGTGATCACCTTGGTGGTGGCACTGCTGGCTTATCATAAGAAAGCCGATGACAGCATAACGGCAGCCGACTGGCTATTTTTTCTGTTGGCCTTATCGTCATTACCCTTGTGGTTTGTTACTTCAGAACCGCTATGGGCGGTTGTGGTGTTAACATTGGTGGATTTGCTCGGGTTTGGTCCAACTTTTCGTAAAGCTTTTCATTCTCCTATGAATGAAAGTGTTGGTTTTTTTGTTATCATGCTTCTACGCAATACACTGGTGGTGCTGGCTTTGGAACAATACTCCTGGACCACGGTGTTGTTTCCTGCAGCTGTGGCGCTGGCATGTTTTGCTTTGATCATCGTAATTATTCATCGTAGACGTAAGCTTTGGGAGCGCACATGATAGATCCCACTCCGGTTCTTGTTGAGAGTTTGTACTGGATAACCCTTATTGCCGTTATAGTGTCATCGGCCTCCGGTGTGCTCAAGGCCGGATTTAATCAATTTGATTTGTTTGGTGTTATTATGATTGGTCTGGTTACCGGGCTGGGGGGGGGGTCTCTGCGTGACATGCTGTTGGATAGGGACGTGTTTTGGATTAAGGACCAGATGTTTTTTATTGCTTCCTTGCTTAGCGCCGTGGCGATGTTTATTGTGGCTCGAAAGGTTGCTATTTCTCCGAAGTTTTTCCTGATTCCTGACGCAGCCGGATTGGCTACTTTTGGTATTGCCGGGACATTGGTTTCGTTAATGGTGGGAGCGCCCTGGTTGGTTGCCAGTTTTATGGGGGTGATAACCGGAACTATGGGGGGTATTTTTCGTGATGTGTTGAGTAATGAGAAGCCCGTGGTCTTCCAAAGTCAGCTGTATGCTACTGTATCCTGGGGCGGTTCTTTGTTATTTATCGGACTATTGGCTGTCCACATGGATGCCACTGTGGCGGCGATCGTGTCGGGTACGGGAATATTTGTTGCGCGTTTATTGGCGATTCGTTTTGATCTTTGTTTACCTCGGTTTCGTTTTAAATCTTAGGGGACCTCTGATTAATTCCTGAATGAGCAGAGATGAGGAATAAATTGGTAAGTGCGAGGCGAAAAACGCAGGGAATATCGGGAATATTTTCAAGTTTTTCAACGAAGCAATTGACAATTTAGGCCTCATA